>CATEEE010000207.1 GCA_949499045.1 Marinobacterium sp. xm-d-530
CGATGCTTGATAAAAAACAGCGCCCTAAGGCGCTGTTTTTGTTTGTAACATCAGAAATCATCCAATAAATTTTTCAAACCGGCCAAAGTCTGTTTACCCCTGGCTCGATTTCGCTCTGGGTCGACCTCGCCATGCCCTTCACGCTCAATATCTTCATCGGGCAGTTCGTCCAAGAATCGACTCGGTTCACAACTCTGCCACTCACCAAACTGTTTCCGCTTCTTCGCTAAGGTCATCGCCAAGGTGCGCTGTGCTCGTGTAATGCCCACGTAAGCGAGACGACGCTCCTCTTCGATGGTGTCTGACTCGATGCTATTTCGGTGCGGCAACAGATCCTCTTCCATGCCCATTAAATAAACATGGGGGAACTCCAACCCTTTCGAGGCGTGCAGAGTCATTAACTGCACACGATCGGAGTCATCTTCCTCCTCTTGGCGTTCAAGTAGGTCGAGCAGAACAAGACGCGCTATCGCCTCTTCAATACCCGCATCGGGATTATCCTCTTGGATACGCTCCAGTGATGCACGCAACGAATCGACCAAGAACCAGACGTTCTGAATACGCTTTTCCGCCACAATATCGCTCGATGCGTTAGCGGTAATCCACTCTTCGTAGCGAATTTCGGCGATCAATTCACGAATCGCACCAATCGGATCAGATCCTAAACAGAGTCCGTGCAAACGCTCTATCATCTCAGTGAAAGTGCGCAAACGGGCCAGGGCATTAGGCTTCATAACCTGTTCGATACCCAACTCATCCACTGCTGCAAACATACTGATATGACGTTCGGTCGCATACTCACCCAACTGCTGCAACGTGGTTGGCCCGATCTCACGGCGCGGCAAGTTTATTATCCGCAGGAAAGCGTTGTCGTCGTCGCGATTGATCAGCACTTTAAAGTAGGCCATCAAATCTTTGATCTCGGCGCGAGCGAAGAATGAGGTACCGCCACTGAGCTTATAGGGCACCTTAAAGTTCTGCATTTTAATCTCTAGCAACCTAGCTTGGTGGTTGCCACGATAGAGCACCGCAAAATCTTTAAACGGCGCTCGCTCTCGCAGGTGACGCTCTAAAATCTCAGTCGCGATTCGCTCACACTCTGCATCTTCACTGGGTAGATGAATCAGACGCAGCGGATCACCCATGCCCATTTCGCTCCACAGTGTTTTATCAAACACGTGAGGGTTGTTAGCAATCAAGGTGTTGGCGGCTTTAAGAATGCGACTTGTCGAGCGATAGTTTTGCTCCAGTTTCACAAGCTTTAGACTTGGAAAGTCATGCTGCAGTTGGGCCAAGTTCTCTGGGCGAGCTCCGCGCCATGCATAGATGGATTGATCATCATCACCAACCACGGTTAAACCGGTACGATGCCCTACCAACTGTCGAACCAGGCGGTACTGAGACAAGTTCGTGTCTTGGTACTCATCAACCAATAGATAGCGTATACGGTTCTGCCAACGCTCCAGCACTTCTGGCTTTTGATCGAAAAGCCTTACTGGAACCAGAATAAGATCGTCAAAGTCGACCGCATTGTAGGCTCGAAGGTGGCGCTCGTAAGCCTCGTAAGCTCTGGCACAAAGAATATCGATCGGCTCTGAGACAGATTCAAGAGCCTGTTGAGGTGTGATCATCTCATTCTTCCAAGAAGAGATTTGACTCTGAACGACATTGATCTTATCGGTGTCCTCATCGTGATGGACTAAAAGATCTCGAATTAGGATGCGACTGTCTTGATCATCAAACAACGAAAAACCTGGCTTCATGCCCAGCGCTTTATGCTCGCGGCGCAAGATGGTTAAGCCGAGGTTGTGAAAGGTTGAGACAATCAATCCGCGTGCTGCCTTGCCCTCTACAAGCGACATCACACGTTCTTTCATCTCGCGCGACGCTTTATTGGTAAAGGTAACCGCCGCAATGTGACGCGCTTCAATGCCGCACTCTTCAATGAGGTAGGCGATTTTGCGTGTAATAACACTGGTTTTCCCTGAGCCAGCGCCCGCCAAAACCAGCAATGGACCACTGATGTATTCGACGGCTTCTTTCTGACGGGGGTTAAGGCGTGACATGTTTTATGAGCAGACTCGATATTAGGGCGCACAGTGTACACCCTGACATCGGCAAGCCCAAGATCTGCTCAATAGTTAAAGCTGTCGATAGCTGAGCGCCTCCATAATGTGTCTGTTTTCGATCGCCTGATCTGCATTCATATCCGCCAGTGTGCGAGCCACACGAAGCGCTCTGTGACAGGCTCTAGCCGAAAGCTGTAACCGTGTCGCTATCTCCATAAACTGTTTTGAAAGAGACTCTGAACCATTGAGCTCTTTTTGAACTTCACTGCCTGTTAACTCAGAGTTGAGCTTGCCCTGCCGGTCATACTGTCGCTGCTGACACTCAATGACTCGATGGCGCACTGCATCAGAGCACTCCTCATGAGACTCTCCTAGTAAAAGCTCTTCTGTGGGCACCGCACTCAAAGCCAATCGCATATCAAATCGATCCAACAACGGGCCAGAGACTCGGCCTTGATATCGATCGATCGCAGCCTGCGAGCACTGACATCGCTCGGTACCATCAGCGTAATATCCACAGGGACAGGGATTCATCGCTGCCATTAAAGAGAATCGTGCAGGGTATGTCAGCGTGCCCGCCACTCTGGAAATACTGACCTCCCCCGTTTCCAGCGGCTCTCGTAATACCTCCAGAACAGAACGGGGAAACTCTGGCAACTCATCAAGGAATAGCACGCCTTGATGGGCGAGTGAGATCTCACCCGGCCTAGGTGAAGATCCTCCACCCACCATCGCTCTTGACGACGCACTGTGGTGCGGAGCTCTATAAGGTCGCTCACCTCGAAATAACCGCTCGACTGGCAACCCTGAAACTGAGTAGATGCTAGCGGTCTCTATGCAATTGGATTGAGAAAGCGGTGGCAGAATCGACGGCAGTGCTTGGGCCAACATACTTTTACCACTGCCAGGAGGACCGCTTAAAAGGAGGTTGTGCATACCACTGGCAGCCACTTCCAGTGCACGACGTGCCATCGGCTGACCCCTAACCTCTGCAAGATCGACAGGGTAGCTAGGCGGCTGATGCACGGTAGCCTGAGGATCTATCTCTGGTAGTTTTTCAGCACTCAGCGCCTGACATAGGTCGTACAGGGTCTGTGCTGATAGCTGATGTTTGGCACCGGCAAGGGAAGCTTCTTGGCTGTTTTCGGGTGATATAACAATCAATGAATCAGCTTCAGCACAGGCATAGGCCGCCGGGAACAGACCTCTAATGGGATGCAGCTTACCGTCCAAACCTAACTCAGAATAGAGCTCTGCCTGTTGCAGGTGAGCCGATTTAAGTTGATTGGAGGCCAACAGAATACCTAACGCAATCGCTAGATCATATCGACCGCCCTCTTTAGGGAGATCGGCCGGTGATAAGTTAACAGTGATTCGTCGTTGCGGATATTCAAAACCGGCGTTTAACAGTGCACTACGCACACGCTCGCGGCTTTCGCGCACCGCGGTTTCTGCCATTCCCACAATTGCAAAGGAGGGTAAACCCCCTGAAAGGTGCACCTCAACGCGAACGCGAGGTGCTTCGATACCGAGCTGTGCTCGGCTATAAAGAGTTGCCAATGCCATGACGCCATCCTTGGGTCCTGCAGTTGGCCTAGCGCTGGTTTAGGACTCTTTTGACTCCAACTGTGCAACCACTGCTTCCAACTGCTCTAATTTTTCTCGAGTACGCTGAAGTACAGCGGCCTGAGCGTCAAACTCCTCCCGAGTGACTAAATCCAGTTTAGCAAAACTTGATTGAAGTACCGTTTTAATTTGCTGCTGCATCGCATCTTGGCCCGGAAGAGACGAGTTACCCTGCAAGAATTGGGTCATCGTCTGACTTAGGTTTTCAAACATCTTAGGATCAAGCATCACAGTCCCCTTTAACCTTTATAAGCGTTTCAATAGGTGAACTATACCAGAACGGTTTGCAGAGAAGCGCTAAAGAGCATCATTTAAGCCTCAAATTGGCGCACCAAAAGGGTGCGTGCACTTTTATAGTGCGTTGAATGATGCACTATTAAGATCGTAGATTACGCCAAAAACCTACATAATAAATATAAACCATTGTTTTTATTGATTTTTTAAAAAGTTGGCACAGGTTTCGCTAGTAGAGTTCACAGGAAAAAATTAATCCTCCCTTTTCACATTAAGGAGAAATCTGATGAAACTAGTGTCAGCCGTAATTAAGCCATTCAAGCTTGACGACGTGCGCGAAGCGCTATCAGAAATCGGTGTACAAGGTATCACCGTGACTGAAGTTAAAGGCTTTGGCCGTCAAAAAGGCCACACCGAACTCTACCGTGGTGCAGAGTATGTTGTGGACTTCCTACCTAAAGTTCGCCTAGACGCTGCTGTCTCTGATGAGATCGTAGATCAGGTTATCGAAGCGATCACCAATGCTGCCCAAACCGGCAAAATTGGTGACGGTAAGATTTTTGTTTCAGCGCTTGAACAAGTTGTTCGCATCCGTACCGGTGAGACCGGCGACGAAGCTCTATAACATTTTTTGATTTTTGGCCTTATTGGAGGGCATAACAATGGAAGAACTTTTGAATACAACAGCTGGTGATGTTACCCAGCTGAAGTACGCACTCGATACCTTCTACTTCTTGGTATGTGGTGCACTGGTTATGTGGATGGCGGCAGGCTTCTCAATGCTAGAAGCGGGTCTTGTTCGTTCTAAGAACACCACTGAAATTCTCACAAAGAACATCGCGCTGTTCGCGATCTCTTGCATCATGTACTTCGTTTGCGGTTACGCGATCATGTACGGCGGTGACTACTTCCTATCTAGCATCACTGGTGACGGTGTTGCCGATGAGTGGACCTACGCACCATCAGCAGACTTCTTCTTCCAGGTAGTATTCGTTGCAACTGCAATGTCTATCGTATCGGGTGCGGTTGCTGAGCGCATGAAGCTTTGGGCGTTCCTAGCTTTCGCGGTTGTGATGACGGGTTTCATCTACCCAATGGAAGGTTCTTGGACTTGGGGCGGTAACGCTGTATTTGGCATGTACACTCTAGGTGACCTTGGTTTCTCTGACTTCGCGGGTTCAGGCATCGTACACATGTCAGGTGCTGCAGCAGCACTAGCAGGTGTTCTATTACTGGGTGCACGTAAAGGTAAATACGGTAAGAACGGTGAGATCAATGCGATCCCTGGTGCTAACCTACCGATGGCAACACTGGGTACATTCATCCTATGGATGGGTTGGTTCGGCTTCAATGGTGGTTCGGTTCTAGCAACGTCTGACGTTGAGAACTCAAACGCTGTCGCAGTTGTCTTCATGAATACTAACGCAGCGGCGGCTGGCGGTGTGGTAGCAGCGCTTATTACAGCTCGTCTACTGTTCGGTAAGGCTGACCTTACAATGGCACTTAACGGTGCGCTAGCAGGTCTAGTAGCGATCACAGCTGAGCCTTCAACACCTTCTGCACTACAAGCTCACATCTTCGGTGCGATTGGTGGTGTTCTAGTTGTCTTCTCTATCCTAACACTGGATAAACTGAAAATTGACGATCCTGTCGGTGCGATCTCTGTACACGGTGTTGTAGGTCTTCTAGGTCTACTACTAGTACCAGTAACAAACGACGGTTCTACTTTCTCTGGCCAGATCATCGGCGCCCTAACAATCTTCGTGTGGGTATTCGTTGTCAGCCTAGTGGTTTGGGGCATCATCAAAGCTGTGATGGGCATCCGAGTGACTGAAGAGGAAGAGTACGAAGGTGTCGACATCTCTGAATGTGGTATGGAAGCTTACCCAGAGTTCGTCACTTCACGTAAGTAATATGAAACTCAGTTTCTGTTGAAACCCGGGGTGTAGCGATACACCCCTCTTCTCAGCCCTACCCCCAGGTAGGGTTTTTTTCGTTTCTAGACGAACAGGTTGATCAGGAAACTTGAAGGTTCAACCATCCATGTACATAATGGATGCAAATTTAAAGCGGATTGGGACAGGTATGCCTGCGCAATCTAATAAGGAGAAACTATGAAACTGGTATCTGCAGTTATCAAACCGTTCAAACTGGATGATGTGCGTGAAGCACTGTCTGACATTGGTATTCAGGGTGTTACTGTAACTGAAGTTAAGGGCTTTGGTCGTCAGAAAGGCCACACAGAACTTTACCGTGGTGCAGAGTACGTAGTGGACTTCCTTCCTAAAGTGAAAATTGAAGTTGCGATCGACGACGACATGCTAGATCAAGTCATTGAAGCGATCAGCTCAACTGCCAACACTGGCAAAATCGGCGATGGTAAAATCTTCGTTATGCCTGTTGAGCAAGTGGTTCGTATCCGTACTGGTGAGACAGGTTCAGAAGCGCTATAAGCTTCTACAAATCTATAAAATACCGCTACCGATCAGTTCGCTAGCGGTATTTTTATGTCTACTTGAAGACCCATTGGAGTAAGGTTTTTAAACAGAACCTCACCACCGACGCGTTCAGTTGCTCGAACAACAATACTCAAGCCTAAACCGTATCCGCCAGAATTGGCTCCACGTCTAAATGGCTGTCCAATAGAATCTAGAATCGGCTCTGGTAAACCTGGCCCATTATCTAACACTCGAATGGTTAGCCAGTCGTTATCAGTAGCAACAGCTACATTAATCCACGTACCTTCTGGGGTGTGATTAATGGCGTTATTCAACAGATTACTGACGACTCGACTCAACGGCTCACTGCGAATAATTGCCCCCTCAGTAACATCAAGCGACAGATCAAATTGATGCTGTGGGCCGCTGATACGAGCGTCTTGCACAAGATCCCGACAAAGCAACGCTACATCCAAAATCGGTGCAGTCGCTTCGGCATCACGCGCGCGAGCCAGAGTGAGTATTTCAGAGATCAAACCATCGAGCTTTATGCACTCTTTATTGATGCGTTGTAGGGTACGATCATCCTCACCCCACTTCTGCTCTGCCAAACCAGCAGCCGCTTGAAGACGGGCTAGAGGTGCTCGCAGTTCATGCGAGACGTCTTGCAGAAGATGACGCTGACTATCGAGCGTCTGCTCAACGTAATCGACCATCTGGTTAAACTCACGTGCAAGCTGTCCTAACTCATCGCTGCGCTTAACGAGTTTACCCTCGGCACGGCTGCTTAAGTTGCCCTGCAGGTGTAGGCGTCGGACAAACCCCTTTAAGTCATTTATCGGTCTAACGACTAACCAAGTGACAAGGAGGCTGCTACCAAAGGAGACCGCGATGACCCATAACACTTGGAACGACAGCAAGAATCCCCACATCCGTTCAAACAACTCTTCGTTACGTTCGGGCGGAAAGTAGACGATGTAAGGTGTGCCATCCGGAGCGACGATCTCTGTCGCCATTGCATCCTTTGGTTGTGAACGTCGACCCGATGAGTAGATCAGTTGATTTGATCGCTTCTCATAGATCCAAAGCGGTAAGCGACGACGTTGCTCTTTGCGCTGCACACCATACTGATAATCCGAGATTAACTGCTCAGCGATGATGGTCGCTTTCTGTTTTTGGCTCTCGGTGCGATCAGGGGTATCGGTAACAGTGATGAACAGGGTCAAGCTGATGAGAATACCGAGTGTGCTGACCAGCCAAACGGCGCCAAAGATGCGCCAAAATAGATGGTGATACCAGCGCATTAGCCTTCCACCCCAAGGACCATCTGGTAGCCCTCGCCACGCACTGTTTTAATCATCTCAGCCAACCCAGGTTTAGCCTGCTCAAGCTTCTGTCTCACACGGCTAACGTGAACATCGATCGATCGATCATAAGCGGTTAATTTGCGGTGCAACACCTGTTCGGTCAGCCACTCTTTTGATGCAACCTGGCCAGCACGCTCCATCAACAAAGCTAGAACATTAAACTCCGCAGCCGTAAGCTGTAGCTCCGTCTCATTAACACAAGCCACTCGACGTGCAGGCGTTAGGTTTACGGCGCCTATCGAGAGCGTCTGTTTGTTAGACTCCTCTTTAACCGGGGCAGATCGGCGCAGCACTGCACGAATACGCGCCAGCAACTCGCGCGGATTGGCGGGCTTAGATAGATAGTCGTCGGCCCCCATCTCTAGACCAAGGATACGATCAATATCATCCCCTTTTCCGGTCAACATGATCACAGGGGTAGAAACGTTAGGACGAACCTGCTGCAGTAGTTCTAGACCGGAGAGGCCAGGCATCATGATATCGAACACACAGAGATCAAACTGACGACCTGCATCAAACAGTTCGATAGCCTGTTCAGCTGACCCTGCTTGAGTCACAGAAAAACCCTCATTCTCAAGGTATTCCCCCAACATATCGGTCAGATCAAGATCGTCATCCACTAACAGTATCTGTGTGCTCATATTCACTCCCATTTAGGGCCAGTTTACGCGTGACCCGTCCAAACTCCCAAAACTTTACGCAACTTTACGAACTCGTAACCCAACTTAGCATTGCCTTCATCAATAATAGATACATCGAAACGAACAACGAACGGAGAGTTCACATGAAAAAGACAATTATCGCTTCAATTACCGCTGTAACACTAACCATCGGTGCACTATCTGGCGCTGTATATGCTCACGAAAAAGGTGGCAAAGTTGGCCCAAAAAGCGCTGAAGATCGCGTCGAAAAACTGACTCAGCGTCTGGATTTATCTACCGACCAACAATCACAACTACTCGCTATGTTCACAAAACGTGATACTGATCGTGAGCAGATGCAGGCTACGCTTACCGCTGAGCAACGTGAAAACATGAAAGCCAATGCGCGTGATGGCATGCGCGACCAGATGCACAAAGATATTAAATCGCTTTTGACAGCGAATCAGATCGCTAAATTTGAAAACATGCACTCTGGTGAAGGCAAAGGCGGTAAAGGCGGCAAACACTAAGAGACACCACTGCAGGCTCTGAATGAGTTTTTGAAACCAACAATAGGTTAGAACCTGTTGCAGTGTGGGGAGCTTCGGCTCCCTTTTTTGTTTCTCTTGACCTATCTCCGTTCGCATAGTTAATTAGGAGTAAACCAAAAGGAGCTCCTGATGAAATTGTTACGTGTTGGCGCAATAGGACAAGAGAGACCTGCCATTCTGGATAGCGATCAACAAATACGAGACTTATCTTCTGCCATTCCAGATATCAATGGAGATCTGTTATCTGATCAAGCGCTTGAGAGATTAAGAGCGATCGATATTCATTCACTTCCCCTTGTGAACTCTTCAGAAAGAATCGGTCCTTGTATTGGTCAGGTGGGTAAAGTGGTCTGTATCGGCTTGAACTACTCAGATCATGCTGCAGAAGCGGGCATGGATCTTCCCACAGAACCCGTTCTATTTATGAAGGCTACCAGCGC
>CATEEE010000208.1 GCA_949499045.1 Marinobacterium sp. xm-d-530
AGATTACCGATGGTTTCGATTTTCTGACGCCAGCGCTCTAGATAGAGTGCATCAGCTTTGGCTAGAGTCGAAAGTGAAGTGACACGCCCAGTGCGTGATCGACTCTGCAGTTTTTGTTGTTCATCTTTCAAGCGGGCCTCTAGTGATGCGATCTCTTCTGATGCTTTGAACAGTGCTGTTGAGTCACCTGCTGTCGGATTAGAGGCATTGGTATGAATTAAATCACTCTTTTGATTGGCTTTTAATACGGCTTGGGGGTCGGTTGCTAGCACCTCATTCGCACCGGATTTAGCTTGTTGGGTTTGATCATCGTAGCCTTTATCAATCGATGGTGTCACACCAACTCCAGGTTGCGCACTGATCTGTGCAGAGAGTTGATTGATTTTATTAGATGTAAATAGCGCCTGCTCAACGACACTCGCCTCTTGGTTCGTTTGTGAATCGCCCATGCCTAATTGATGGTGTTGAGCCAAATAGGCGGGATCTATAGGGGCTTGTGAATCCTGATTGATAGCGAAGGTGATCTCTAGTGTCTTTGAATTTTGCTCAGTTTTTAGTGCATCAAATCCGACCAAAAGAATGATCAGTGCATGCAGCGCCAGCGCCAATACCAGCATGAAGCGCAGACGCTCATCGGCATCTGCGCACCATGCCGCTAATCGGTTTATCGGTTTTAACGATGCGGCTGAGTTCATTGCTGAGCGAGTTGCTCCTCGATGCACTCCATGAGCTGCATTCCGATATCCAAACCGAACTGATCATTGAGCTCTCTGATACAGGTTGGACTAGTAACATTGATCTCAGTTAAGTAGTCACCTATCACATCCAAACCGACAAAGAGAAGACCTGCTTCACGCAGTTTGGGCCCTACTTGTGCTGCTATCCAGCGATCACGGTCACTCAGTGGGCGGCCTTCGCCTCGTCCTCCGGCTGCCAGATTGCCACGGGTCTCTCCCTGGCTTGGAATGCGCGCCAGTGCATAGTCGATAGGCTCGCCATTAATCATCAAAATGCGCTTATCGCCCTCGACAATTTCAGGAATGTAGCGCTGAGCCATGATGGTCTCTTGACCGAATTTAGTCAGAGTCTCTATCACCACGCCTAGGTTCAAACCATCCTCTTTGATGCGGTAGATAGAGCTACCGCCCATACCATCTAAAGGTTTGAAAATGACGTCCTTATGCTCAGCATGAAAGTCTTTTAATCGCTCCTCTGAGCGACTAACCAGTACCGGCGGACAGCATTGTGGGAAGTGTGTAGCAAACAGCTTTTCGTTGAAGTCACGCAGGCTCTGAGTGCGGTTTACAATGAGTACACCCGCGGCTTCTGCAACCGCTAGTAGATGTGTGGTGTAGATGAATTCGTTGTCGAAAGGTGGATCCTTTCTCATTAGGATGACATCGAGTTCTGTTAGTGAGAGATCTTGGTAGGCTTCGCGTTCGAACCATTTGTTCGGGTTCATGTCGACGCGAATCGGCGCCATCCGAGCACGCACATCCCCATCTCTTGAATAGAGATCGGATTGCTCCATGTAGTAGAGCTCCCACCCTTTCTGCTGCGCTGCCCAGAGCATCGCTAAAGAGCTATCTTTTTTGTAGTTAATGTCGTCAATGGGGTCCATGACGATGCCCAGTTTAATACTCATCTCTCTTTCCTTTTATGAGAAGTCGCCCCAGAGGTAATTTATTACCGATGCCGCCGCGATGGGAGCTGTCTCTGTGCGTAATATTCGACTGCCCAGTAACCAGGGCTTAAATCCTTTTTGCAGTGCCAACTCGACTTCGCTCTCCTCTAAGCCGCCTTCCGGTCCGATTAGCAGTGCCACGCTGGAGGGCCTTGGCTCATTGTTTAGTGACGTGAGTTCAAGGTGCGGATGAAGAATGAGTTTCAGTTCGGCATCACACTGTTCGACCCATTCTGTTAGTGACAAAGGAGCATTGACGCTCAGTGGCTTCGAACGAAAGCTCTGTTCGCTGGCGCTGATAGAGATCTGCTGCCAGTGAGCGGATCGCTTCTCTTGGCGCTCTGCAGTCAGCTTCACTTCTGAGCGATCCGTGAAAAGGGGTGTCAGGCTCTTTACACCTAACTCTGTCGCCTTTTGCACGGCATAATCCATGCGTTCACCGCGAGAAAGCCCTTGCCCAATATGTATGCTGATCGGTGATTCACGATCATTCGAGTCGGCCGCCATTATCCGTACACTGGATCCGCGCTTTGCCACACTCGATAGCTCAGCTTGATAGTCAAAACCATCACCGTTGAACAATACGACCTTGAACCCCTGCTTCATGCGCAGGACTTTCACTAGGTGATTGTGAGCGGCCTCAGGCAATTCGATTTCCTTTTCGGTGCTCAGTGGCAGGTCTAGGTAGACACGGGGTATTCGCATACAGATTCTCTAATTACTCTGTCACTGATTATGCCATGACAATCAGGGTGCGTCAGGCATGATTTAGACACAAAAAAGGGCAGGCTTTCGCCTACCCTTAGTAACAGTCAGGAGTGATTAGACACCTGCAGTTGCTTTTAACGCTTCTGCTTTATCAGTCTTCTCCCATGGGAAGGCCGTAAAGGTGTCGTCACCAACGGTCATCTCAAATGGGTCGCGACCAAAGTGACCGTACGCCGCTGTCTGGCGGTACATAGGGTGCAGTAGATCGAGCATGTTAGTGATTGCATAAGGGCGCAGATCAAAGGTTTCGCGAACCAGCTC
>CATEEE010000209.1 GCA_949499045.1 Marinobacterium sp. xm-d-530
ATGGATTACCCGGCCAACGAGATCGATCAAATCCTATCCGTCGATGGCCAATACTACGAAATCTTTTTACGAGAAAGCGCCTACTCTGAACAGCTATTGAAAGAACTTTTTCAAATCTACCGCGATTCAGGCGTACAGCTGGAGGAAGACACCCTCTCGCACACTGCTAGCCGAACCATCTTTGTACACCTACCCGATCTGATTGAAAAATTGGGTATTGTTCGCGGCATAACGAGCATGACCAATTCTGGACTGGTCTCACGCAATGCCCTTTTCATTTCAGAGGGTCGAGTTTCCGAGATCCTAAGTAACACCCGAAACACCATTGAAGCATTCGAAGAGGCCTCCGCAAGCACTTCTCCTTCAGAATTCTTATTCAATTTTGAAAGCATCGAACACCATATCATTGAGCACTTTGAGCGAATAGAAGCATACCGTTTCATGGAGTTTAGAAATCCAACAAGAGATTACAATCTTGATCTCTTTTTAAAAGCGACGGAGGTTATTGACGAGATACAGGAATTGTATGATTTCTCTGAGGAGACCTATTTAAGCCTACTAGCATCAGAAGGTGATAGGACTGTTCAATTAGCAGGACTATCAGTTCTCTTTGCTTTGGTAACTCAGTTACTGTTAATACTGATGTTTAGATTTATGTTGCGCGCCATTCACCAGATTGAAGAGACTTCTGAACAGGCCTTGAAGGCCTCATCATCCTTGGCGAATACACTCAAACAGCAGGATAAGATGTTTGCCATCATTGGACATGAACTGCGAACGCCAGCTGCTGCTTTAAATATGCAGCTGAACGAAATGCGGCTTGAAATGGAGCAAAACAAGCGCATTGAAGAGGTACATGCCACCTCGCAGCACCTTTTAGACGTGCTGGATGATATGCGGGTTGGTACCGATAAATCGTTAATTACCGAGAGTCGAGTCGAGACACCGCTGTCGGTCTACCGGATCATCAAAGAGTCGAGCCACACGCTCTACTACATAGCCAATCAATATGGTGTCGATATTCAAGTTCGTGGAGAGACTGACGCACTTCATCTTGGCTTTAAGAAACAGATTCGACAGATCATTGTCAATATGACCAAAAATGCCATTGTGCACAGCCAGGGCACGCAGGTCATTTTAGATCTTGGCCATACCTCAACCGATGGTCAAACTGAATACCAACTACAGATCATCGATAACGGCAAAGGCATTAAAGATCAAGAGATCGCACGACTCTTTGAAGCCTTTGAGCGAGGTGATACCCAAGCATCTGGAACCGGCCTTGGCCTACATATCAGTCGCGAACTGGCGCGCAGCCTGCCAAATGGGGATCTTGTCTACAGCCAAAATCCTGAAGAGGGTGCAATATTTACACTGAACTTCACACTGAAAGCGTCTGAACAAGACGCAGCAGCAGCAGCAGCAGCAGCAGCAGCAGCAGCAAAAGAGCATGCAATTAAAGGCAAAAAGATACTACTGGTCGAAGATACCGCCACTTTAAGAATGCTGGGTAAAACGATACTCACGCGTGAAGGTGCTGAAGTCGTTGACGTAGAGAACGGGCAATTAGCTCTTGAAGCCTACTCTAAGCAGACCTTTGATTTAGTCATCACCGATATCATGATGCCGGTGATGGATGGCTATGAACTGACAGAGACACTCAGATCCTGGGGAGCGACCCTACCGATCATTGGAGTCACCGGTGCCACAGTGGGTAATGAGGCAGATAACTTGTTGGCGAAAGGGGCTGATCGAGTGATGCCTAAACCGTTGAACCTCGATAACCTAGAGACAGCGTTAAAAGAGATAGACGCAGGTTAAAGCGGTTAGAGCGATTTAACCCATTCCTGTTGGAGCGATCTTGAAAAGGTCGCGATGATTATTGACCAAATTCGCCTCATCTTCGATAAGACTCCAACAAAAAACCCCATGGCCTTAGCGATGGGGTTTTTTATTAGGTAATACGCCTTAACAGATACGCTCACCCGTTTGGATATCAAACGCGACCGCTTTAGCCGTATTCACCTGCACCTCAGTGCCCGTGCCAGCCGTCATACCCGCTTTAGGGGATAAACGCGAATGAACATCCACACCGTTCCATTGACCAATGGCCATGGTATCAGCCCCCATTGGTTCAACCACATCAAAGTCTAGCTTCATGCTGTGCAACCAATCCTGATCTTCAGGCGCTGGCTTAGGTTCGGTAATCATCTCGGGGCGAATACCCAAAACGACACGCTCTAGGCCTTTGGCAGCAATCGCATCGGCACAAGGGAGTTTCAAGTGATGAGTTTCACCCGCTGATTCAACAACCGCTTGGCCGTTTTTAATGTCGACCTCAATGAAGTTCATCGGTGGAGAGCCCATAAAACCCGCCACAAACATGTTGGCTGGATTGTTGTAGATCTCATCCGGTGTACCCAACTGCTGTACGATGCCATCTTTCATAACGGCGATACGATCGGCCAGGGTCATCGCTTCGATCTGATCGTGAGTCACGTACACAATGGTGGTGCCAAGGCGCTTGTGCAACTTCTTGATTTCAGTACGCATCTCAACACGTAACTTGGCATCCAAGTTCGATAGAGGTTCGTCAAATAGGAAGACACGTGGTGAGCGTGCCAGAGCGCGTCCCATCGCGACACGTTGACGCTGACCACCTGAAAGCTGACTGGGCTTACGATCCAACAAGTGATCAATCTGCAGCAGCTTCGCCACCTCATCCACAATGCGATCACGCTCCTCTTTAGGCACTTTACGCATCTCTAGACCAAAGGAGATGTTGCGCGCGACGTTCATGGTTGGGTAGAGCGCATAGCTTTGGAAGACCATCGCAATGTCACGATCTTTAGGCGATGACAGAGTGACATCTTTGCCCGCTAGCTCAAGCATACCGCTGGTTGCATCTTCAAGGCCTGCGATGATGTTCATCAGCGTCGATTTACCACAACCCGATGGGCCAACAAGGATCAGGAACTCACCATCCTGAATGTCGATGTTGATCCCTTTAAGGATGTCTGTTTCACCAAACGATTTAGTGACGTTATCAATTAATAGAGAACCCATAATAGTTATCCTTTTACCGCGCCAGCTGTCAGGCCGCGTACAAAATATTTACCTGCAAAGATGTAAACCAACAGAGTTGGAAGTGCTGCGATCACTGCTGCCGCCATATCCACGTTGTACTCTTTACCGCCCATCGACGTATTAACGAGGTTGTTTAGCGCCACTGTGATCGGTTGCGTACCTGGACCTGAATAGACCACCCCAAACAAGAAGTCGTTCCAGATCTGTGTGAACTGCCAGATGATCGTCACCGTGAAGATAGGCAGAGAGACAGGCAAGAAAATGTGGCGGAAGATTTGGAAAAAGCTCGCGCCATCCAGCTGTGCCGCTTTCACCAACTCCGTTGGTACAGAGACATAGAAGTTGCGGAAGAAGAGCGTTGTAAATGCAACACCGTAGATCACATGGACCAGTACCAAACCGGTGACTGTATTGGCCAAGCCCAGTTCAGCCAACAGACGTGCCATCGGCAGTAGAATTACCTGAAAAGGAATAAAACAGCCAAACAGCAACATACCAAACATCAGATCGCTGCCACGGAAGCGCCACTTAGAGAGCACGTAACCATTCAGTGCTCCAATCACAGTCGAAAGGATTACGGCAGGTACTACAACCTTCACACTGTTCATAAAGAACGGCGCTAGACCCTGACACTCGGAACCGGTACAGGCGCTGCTCCACGCTTTGATCCACGCATAGAGAGTTGGATCCTGTGGCAGCGCTAGCAGGTTACCGCTACGAATCTCTTCGATGTCTTTAAACGAGGTTGTCAGCATCACATAGAGGGGCGCAAGGTAGAACAGCGCAAACGCGAACAGACAGCCATAAATAAAGAGACGACCCAAGTTAAATGAACGATTAGCGACCATTTTTTCCACCTCGTAGTTCTGAGTAAAGATACGGCACAATAATCGCCAACACACCCATCAACATAATCATCGCACTGGATGCACCAACACCCATCTGCGCACGGTTAAAGGCGTAGGTGTACATGAAGTTTGCCGGTAGATCCGAGGCATAACCTGGGCCACCGCCAGTCAGGGCTTGAACCAAGTCAAAGCTCTTAATCGCAATATGGGAGAGAATCACAATCGCACTGAAAAAGACTGGACGCAGGATCGGAAGAATCACATACCAGTAGGCTTTCATCTTGCTGGCACCGTCGATCTCTGCCGCTTTAATCAGGCTGTCATCGACGCCACGAAGACCGGCAAGGAACATCGCCATGACAAAACCACTCGATTGCCATACCGCCGCGATCACAATGGTGTAGATCGCCATATCTTGTTCCACCAACCAGCGGAACTCAAAGTTCTCGAAGCCTAGATCACGAACCAGTTTTTCAAGACCTAGACCGGGGTTTAGGATCCACTTCCAAGCCGTACCTGTTACAACAAAGGAGACGGCCATGGGGTAAAGATAGATGGTACGCAGCGTACCCTCTAAACGAATCTTTTGATCCAGAAGGATCGCTAGGAACAGACCTAGCAGTAGCGAGACCGCGATAAACAAAACGCCAAACACCACCAGGTTATTCAGAGCCACATCCCAACGAGGATTGGCAAACAGCTTGGCGTATTGATCAAAGCCGACAAAGTCCCATTGAGGCAACATTCGACTCTTAGTAAAAGATAGCGCTCCGGTCCAAATCATAAAGCCGTACATGCAGACCAACATCACCGCTGTGGTGGGGGCTAGCACGATTTTTGGCAATAAGGACTCCAGCGTCATTGGCTTTTTAGCCTTTGACACACTCATCGTGAATCTCCTAAGAAAGTAAATAAGAGCCCCCAGGGTTGAGGGCTCTTGGTCGGATTACATCGCTGCTTGGATAGAAGCGATTAGCTGTGCTTTACCATCAGCTGCCGACTGGTCAGAGTTGAAGAAGTTAGTAGCGGTATCGTAGATAGCACCAGAAACTGCTTCAGGAACAGCCATACCGTGCGCGAAGCTTGGGACTAGACCGCCAGTTTGTGAAGAGGAAACGAAAGCATCCATTGACGCGTGTGCACAGCTATCGAACTCGTCACGAGCCATACCTAGACGTGCAGGGATCGATCCTTTGTTAAGGTTGAAGACTTTCTGGAAGTCCTGACCTAGGATCTGCTTAGCCATCTCCTGCTGAGCTTTCTGTGCGTCTGCATCAGACTGTGCAAAGAAAGCAAACGAGTCGACGTTAAACGTGAATGAACCTGAAGTGCCTGGTGCAGCAACACACGCATAATCAACGCCCGGTGTCTTACCAGCAACAGTGAATTCACCCTTCGCCCAGTCACCCATGATCTGCATTGCTGCTTCACCGTTGATGACCATTGACGTAGCAACGTTCCAGTCACGACCTGGAGAGTTCTCATCCACTAGACCACGGATTTCACCGAATACTCGGAAAACTTCTTCAGTAGTAGCGCTGTTTAGAGCGTCTGAGTCCAGTTCAACGAATGCTTTCTGGTAGTACTCAGGACCACCCACGCCAAGAACAACGGCTTCAAATACAGTCGCGTCCTGCCAAGCTTGGCCACCGTGCGCTAGTGCAATGTAGCCTGCGTCTTGGATCTTTTTAGCTTGAACTAGGAAGTCGTCCCAAGTCGTTGGGATAGTCGCGCCTGCTTTTTGGAAAAGCTCTGGGTTAGCCCACAACCAGTTTACACGGTGAACGTTTACTGGAGCTGCAACGTATTTGCCGTCGTGTTTCATTACGTCTGATACGACACCTGGAAGCAGAGCGTCCCAGTTGTTCGCTTTAGCAACGCTGTCGATATCCGATAGGAAACCTAGCTCACCCCACTCTTGAATTGATGGGCCTTTGATCTGCGCTGCAGTGGGTGGGTTACCAGATACTGCACGTGACTTAAGAACGGTCATTGCGTTCTCACCGCCGCCACCAGCAACTGCGAAATCTTTCCAGCCCACACCCGCTTCGGTCAATTTCTCTTTTAGGTATGCAACTGATTTCGCTTCACCGCCACTTGTCCAGTAGTGAAGAACTTCTACGTCAGCAGCCTGTGCTGCAGTTGATAGTGTTGCTGCAGCTACGCATGCAGCTAAAGTACGTTTGATCATTGAGTAAACCTCTTTATTGTTGTTTATAGGTAAGAATACCTGCAGAGCAATATAACAACTTGAGTCTTACGCAGAGTTTCGTTCTGTTACAAAGTGTGACAATGGAAAACGAAGCTCAACGATCAAACCTCCGCCTTCACGATCGAGCAGTTCAATACTGGCCCCGTGCAACTGAGCTATGGACTTAACAATGCCCATTCCCAAACCAACATGTATCGCAGAGGGTGCTCTATCGATTCGATAGAAGGGTTCAAACACTCGCTGCTTCAGCTCGTCACTCAGGCCGGGGCCTCGGTCACATACCTGCACCACCAACTCATTGTCTTCTGGCTCTTTATGACCGAAGATCTCGACCCCTCGCCCGTAGTGCAGTGCGTTGTCTATAAGGTTGGTAAATAGGCGCTCAAGAGAAAGGCGACGTCCTTCTAAAACAAACTCATCGGGTAGCTTTACAGAACTGGGAAGCCCTTCGATCTCTGCGCTAGCAAGACAATCATCGATCACTTTTTTAAGGTCAATCTGCTCGCTGTTTTCGTGAATAGCACCGTCTTTAATCATCTGTAGGGAGGCTTTCACCAAGAGATCGACATTCTCAATATCGCCAATCAGGTTGTCGCGTAGTTTATCGTCATCGATCATCTCAACACGCAATCGAGCGCGTGTAAGTGGCGTTTTTAAATCATGTGAAATCGCCGCAAAGAGCTTTTCACGATCAGAGATAAACTTCTCCAATCGCTGCGCCATCTGGTTGAAGGCCCGAATGGTCGACTGCATCTCCCGGGTACCCTCGGCAGGAATCAGTGAGGGCGCTTTTCCACGACCCAATGCATCGGCCTCACGCGCTAACCGGCGTAAAGGTCGAACAATACCGGCGACCAACAAGGTGACCAACACAACTACGGTCAGCGTTACCGCAACCAGCGAGACCAGACGTTCTGATTCAAACAGGCTACTCCCTAATAAATTCCCGCTAGGGAAAACGGTCGCGAGATAGACCCACTCGTCAGGATTCAATTTAAGTTGTACCACGACAACAGGGCTGTCATCACCGGGATCAAGCAGAGCAAATCGTTGCCATTTAGGGGGCAGCTGCACCATCAGATTGTCATCAGAGAGAATACGCAGTTTAGAAAAGGCAACGAACTCCACTGAAAAGTCTTCCGATTGATAAGCTAATTGGCGCGCTGCGTTCTGCTTTACACGATCGCCAACTAGCTGTTGTAAGTCGCTATTGGGCAGCGTCTCAAGATGAATTTTTTGGCTGTTAATCGAGACAAAGTAGCGAGTTCCGCCCATGTCACGAAGCTGATCGAGTACGATGTGACGATACTCACGTGGCAGTTTAGAGAAGAACTGAATCGTCTGACCAATTCGTGCCCCCATCACTTCCGACATCTCGACGAGACGTTCGCGTTCAGCCTGCTGAATCTGGCGCGTCCAGACATAGGAGCTCACCGCTTGAGCAACAAGGACACCGATAATTAATACCAGAGACATACGAGCGATGATCGACTTGGGCATCAGTCGATCGCGCAGGCGAGACCAAAAACCGATCATTTTAGAACCAGGTGATACCCTTTACCGCGAATCGACTTAATTGTCTCATCCTCGCTGAAAGGGCTTAGTTTAGTGCGCAGCCGACTTACCAAGGTGTCGATCGAACGATCTTGCGGAAGCGCTGCATGCCCTTTTAGCTCCATACTGAGTTGATCACGACTGATCACACCCTCATGGCCTTGCAGCAACGCCAACAGATCAAACTCGGCGCCCGTCAAACTGATTGCTTCACCATTAATGAATGCCGTGCGTTTAGCCCTATCCAATAGAAGGCTATTCGTTTCAGTAGTCGACTCAACAGGGGCAGATCGACGCAGCAGCGCTTTGATGCGAGCCAACAGTTCACGAGGGTTAAAGGGCTTACCCATGTAATCGTCTGCACCTAACTCAAGGCCCAAAATACGATCCACATCATCACTGGCCGCCGTGAGCATGATGATCGGTAAGTTGGAGTCCTGACGCAAGGTTCGACAGAGGGCTAGACCATCCATCCCCGGCAAACCGACATCGAGAATCAACAGCTCAGCTGCGCTGTAGTCGCTTTCAAGCAGCGCTTCGGCCGATTCAAAAGCGAGTACCGTGAAACTGTTTTTCTCAAGGTAATCCGATAGCAGTGAGCGTATCTCGTGATCATCATCAACGAGTGCAATGACAGGCATGAAGGGTAATTTCCTAATTATTATCTTTTCACTCTAACCAGAAACACCTACGAGAGCCAGTCTTACTAGGTTCACCAACAAAAAACCCCATGGCCTGAGCGATGGGGTTTTTTATTAAGTGGTCATTAACCTTCCAGTGTACGTGCCCTTTCAAACATGTAAGGTACCGTCGTCATACCGGCCAGCACTACCGCACCAAGGATCAGTAGAGGCGCAACTGC
>CATEEE010000210.1 GCA_949499045.1 Marinobacterium sp. xm-d-530
AAAAAGATAATATAAAAAATTGGAGCTAAGCTTTTAAGTTTCATAACGCCCCCTTAATCCTTCACATCTTTATTCATTATTGTGTAGAACACCCAACTTACTAGCAGTGTGATCGCAAAATAGATTAGAGACATTGCTGCAGCTGGTCCCAAATCGAACTGACCAAGGGCAACCTTAACCAAATCTATAGATAGCAAGGTTGTAGAGTTACCAGGCCCACCACCGGTCAATACGAATGGTTCCGTGTAGATCATGAAGCTATCCATAAACCGCAGTAAAATGGCAATCATTAAGACTTGCTTCATCTTAGGAAGTTGAATGTATCTGAAAACAGACCACTTAGAGGCACCATCGATCTCAGCAGCTTGATAGTAAGCATCTGGGATTGAGACTAGACCTGCATAAGCAAGAAGAACCACTAAAGAAGTCCAGTGCCATACATCCATGATGATTAGTGTAACCCAAGCAGCTAAAGGGCTTTGGGTCATGTTGTAATCAATACCTAACCAATTTAAACCGTAGCCCATTAGACCAATGTCCGGAAGAGTAAAGATATTCCACATTGCACCAACTACGTTCCAAGGGATAAGAAGTGGTAACGACATTAGAATTAAGCAGACTGGCACCCAAATACCCTTTCTAGGCATTGCTAACGCGATAGCCACGCCCAAAGGGATCTCTACCGCCAATATAATACCCGTAAATAAAAACTGTCGTCCGAGCGCATCATGAAAACGCTCTGAGTGAAGGACTTGCTCAAACCAATCCACGCCCTGCCAGAAGAAGACATTATTACCAAAAGTCTCTTGTACAGAGTAGTTCACCACCGTCATTAGCGGTATCAACGCATTAAATGCTACTAACAAAATAACTGGTAGAACGAGGAGCCAAGCTCTTGGGTTTTCTGTTTTCATTGTTATAAAACCTCGTACTCATGGGTTAGATCAACCAACCAACCGTCTTTGTAAAGACGAGTTTGTGGCTTATCAAAAGTAAGATAAGTAACTCCCTCAGGAACAGGTTGTTCTTCATTTAAGACAGCGAAAACCTTATGTTCGCCTACCAACGTTTGTAGGACTTTATGACGTCCAACATCCATGACATTGACAACCTGTGCAGGAATACCTTCGTTTGAGACACGAACAAACTCTGGACGCACTCCCAGCTCTAGAGATTTACCGCCGGCCTCAACAATAGGACTGCTGACTTCAACATTGTGACCATTAAGAGATATGGACCCACCAATAACATCGACAGGTAGAACATTCATACCTGGAGATCCTATGAAATGACCAACAAAGGTATGTTCGGGTCTTTCAAACAAAGCATCTGGAGTTCCAACTTGAAGCACTTGGCCGAAGTTCATCACAACAACCTGATCAGCAAATGTGAGTGCTTCAGTCTGATCATGTGTCACATAGATCATGGTCGTTTTAACTTTTTGGTGCAGTTCTTTCAGCTTAGATCGAAGCTTCCACTTCAGGTGTGGGTCAATCACGGTCAATGGCTCATCGAACATAATGACATTAACGTCTTCACGAACTAGTCCACGACCTAGTGAAATTTTTTGTTTGTTATCTGGTGACAATCCTGCTGCTTTAGTTTGCAGTAGATCATCAATCTCCAGCATGGATGAGATCTCTTTGACCTTAACGTCAATTCGAACCTCATCAACTCCTCGATTTCGCAGCGGAAACGCTAAGTTATCGTACACAGTCATAGTGTCGTATATCACAGGAAACTGAAAAACTTGAGCAATGTTTCGCTCTGACGGAGAGAGATTCGTCACCTCTTGATCGTCAAATACCAACTTACCATGACTAGGCTCAAGCAATCCCGAAATGATATTAAGAAGCGTCGTTTTACCACACCCTGAAGGACCAAGAAGCGCGTATGCGCCGCCATCATCCCAATCAAAGTGTACTCGTTGCAAAGCAAAGTCGTCATCAGAAGAAGGGTTGGGGTAGTAAGAGTGTCTTATATTATCTAATTTTATTTTAGCCATTTTACTACCTAACCGATTGTCCATGAGAGTCGAAGTAGAAGCATTTACCACTATCTAAATAAAAATGATGATGCTCACCCACTTTGAAAGGGTGCAGTCCGTTAGCTTGAGAGACCCATGTATCGTTACCCATAGCGAAGTGTGCAACACTTTCTGAACCTGAAAGCTCAGTCACTTGGATTTTGCCATTTAACTCAACCGCGCCAGCATTCTGCCCAACGGGATTGACGAAATGGGGCCTTACGCCAAGTGTGTAATTACCGTCTGGAATACTCCTAGCTAAACCCTCTGCAGGCCAGTTCAAAGTTTCATTAATAAAAATACGTCCGTCTGATTTTTTTATCTTTGAGGTGTTTAATGGTGGATCAGAGAACACTTCCGCTGCAGTGAGATTGTTCGGAGTTCGGTAAACATCTGAAGTCGAACCAAATTGAGCGATATGGCCTTCATGAAGAGCCGCCGTGTGGCCGCCTAGCATTAATGCCTCTGCTGGCTCAGATGTGGCATAGACAACAATAGAACCACGATCTGCAAAAATAGAAGGCAATTCAGCACGTAACTCTTCGCGCAGCTTGTAGTCCAAGTTAGCGAGAGGCTCATCAAGAAACACAGCCGTTGAATCTTTTATAAGTGCTCTTGCAAGTGCACAGCGCTGCTGTTGGCCGCCTGATAGCTCATGAGGTTTCCTATCTAGCATAGGACCCAAACGCAGCAAATCTACTGTCTTTTCGAGGCGTTTTTTGACCTCTGCATCTGACATTTTTGATAATTTAAGTGGAGAAATGATGTTATCTCGGACACTTAAATGGGGGTAATTAATAAAGAACTGATGAACAAAACTGATGCTTCGCTTTTGCGGTGGTGTTTTTGTGACATCCACACTGCCATACAAAACCGAACCGCTGGTTGGTGAATCAAGGCCAGCCATAAGTTTCATCAGTGTTGTTTTTCCGGAATTAGTTGCGCCAAGTAAAACATTAAACTCACCAGGCTCTAGTACGAGGTTTGTCTCGTGTATATGTATCTCCGCGCCAACGCGCTTCACTACATCTTTTAATTCTAAATTCATGGGATTATCTCTGAGAAAGACATAGAGGAGGCCAACGGCCCCCTCGCTTTAACCGTTAGTTAGTCCAGCTTTTAACTAGTTCATCATAATTAACGGTTTGACCCTGAGGCTTTTCATTAGCAAGTTTAGCTTTAGGACCACCTTCACGACCCAACCAGTAAGATGGATCTTTCTCTTCGTTTAGACGAGGACCACAACCGCCGTAGACGTTTGCACCCTTGTCAGCACGCTCCATACGAGCCATGGTGATATCCATCTCTTGAGCTAGACGGTCCATAGCCTCCTGCGGAGTAAATGCACCTGAGTTCACATCACCAATCTGCTGCCACCAGATCTGAGCCAATTTAGGGTAATCAGGTACGTTGACACCCGTTGGAGACCACATATTACGATCAGGTGAACGGTAGAACTC
>CATEEE010000211.1 GCA_949499045.1 Marinobacterium sp. xm-d-530
AAATAAAAAAGGCCCGCAATCTCTGCAAGCCTTTAATATTGGTGCCTCGAGGCGGAATCGAACCACCGACACGAGGATTTTCAATCCTCTGCTCTACCAACTGAGCTATCGAGGCAACTCATTGGAGGCGCGTATTAAACCGAGATCTGCTTTGGGTGTCAACAGTCTGATTTAAAAAATGTTTATTTAGTGGGTACGTAGCCTTCCGCTTTCTCAAAATCTTCACCTGCGAAGAACTTTTGCATTTCGCCTTGTAAGAATTTGCGTGATTCGGGGTCCATCATGTTGAGGTGTTTTTCATTGATCAACATGGTTTGGTGATCGGTCCACTCTTGCCATGCTTTTTTAGAGATGTTGTCGAAGACGTCTTGGCCGATTGGGCCTGGGTAGGGTGCGCGCTCTAGGCCTTCTAGTTCTTCTTGGTACTTACGACAAAATACGGTGCGTGACATTTAACTCTCCTTGTGTTGCGCTGAGTGTTTGAATGAGTGTCTTAACAGGCGCCGCTAAGCCAACTTCGCTAGGTTGTACGCTGTTATACCAGAGTGTGGTTCGCTCTTCCATGACGTGATCGACGTGTAGGTCTTCAACATTAATGACGACAGGTGTGATCTCTAGGTGGTAGTGCGAGAAGGTGTGTCTAAACGGCTCTAAAATCTTTAGTCTGTTTTGATTGATTCTCCAGTCTACTTCTATATCCCGTAGGTCTGTGACTTCTGGAAAGCTCCACAATCCCCCCCATATACCTACAGCAGGTCTCTGCTCTATTAGGAACCGGGCACCATCTTTTATCAGCAGCATGTAGGTCTGCTTCGTTGGCTTCTCTTTTTTCGGTTTTGATCCGGGAAAGTCTGTAACGCGATCGGCTTTTAATGCCAAACAGCTCTCGCTGATCGGGCAGTCACCACAACGCGGTTTGGAGCGTGTGCAGAGTGTGGCACCTAGATCCATCATCGCTTGGGTGTAGTCTGCGTTTCGTCTATCTGGCGTCAATGCTTCAGCGTGCTCCCAAAGTCTCTTTGCGACTTGGGTGTTCCCGGGCCAGCCTTCAACTGCAAAGTACCGTGCTAAGACGCGTTTTACATTGCCATCTAGAATGGCCGCTTTGGTACCGTATGCAATCGAACTTACTGCGGCCGCAGTCGATCGTCCTACCCCAGGAAGTTGCTCAAGCAGTTGGGGGTCTTGTGGGAATTGACCATCAAACTCGTTGACGATCATGTGAGCAGCTTTGTGCAGGTTTCTGGCTCGTGCGTAGTAACCCAGCCCGGTCCAGTGGTGTAACACTTCATCGATCGGTGCTTTGGCTAAGTCTTCAACCGTGGGAAATCGCGCCATAAACGCGTTGTAGTAGGGAATGACGGTGGCAACTTGGGTCTGCTGCAACATGATTTCAGAGATCCAAGTGTTGTAAGCGCTTTTAGTCTGTTGCCAGGGTAGATGTTTGCGACCGTGTTGATCAAACCATTGCAACACGATCGCAGAGAAGTGACTGTTGTCCATTCGGTCTCTTTACTAATTACCGAACAGCCCCTTAATAAGTGATACGGCGTCTTGGCTTTTCAGCTGTTCGCCCAATTTATCTTTAAGAGAGTCCTGCAACTTCTCTTTGGCTTGCTGTTCGAGTGCTTCTTTTTTCTTGTCGATCTCTGCTTGCAGCTTCTCTCCAGCTACTTTCTTCAGCATGTCACCGACAAAACGCGTATCCAGTTTGCAGAGTTTAACAGGGTCGGTATCAAATGCGCCTCTGCAATTGACTGGGATACGGGTGCCACGCAGTGCTGGATTGATGCCACAGCTTTTTTGGAATAGATCCTCATTGATGGTCAGGCCAAGGGTGTAATCTAGCGACTGTTTGGGCAGGTTAATGGTCCCATTGGCGTCTAAATTGGCGGCATCGACACTCGCTAATAACTCTGGATTGGTCACAACCCCATTTTTGATAATGAAATCACTATTCAGGTTAGCGATCGGGGTGGTTTTATCGACTTGATCGGGGTTGAAGCCGAGTGAAGTGATGTTTTCGATCTTTTGGCAAAGCTCCTGTGCCATATCGATCCCTTTAATCACCCCTTCATCAGCAGTCAGTGTCATTTTGCCGTTCAGGTTTTCAATGAACGATTTAACCGATGTGCCTTTTGTACTTAGCGTTCCCGCTAGATCGACTTTTGCCGATAGTATGGGATCTTCCATTGCCAGTGCCATCAGTTGTTCGGCTGCAATGTCTTTGAACGTTGGACTGAACACCAGCGTTGGTACCTTGTTATTTGCTCGGAGCTCCGCGGTTGCCTTTAAAGAGCCGCCAAAGGCTTTAGCGTCTAACTGATCAACGGTGAGTACACCGCCTTTTGTTTTGGCACTCAGTTTAATATCAGAAATGGTCTGCTTTTTAATGATAAGGGTGTCGAGCGATAACTGATAGGTTGAGTTGTCGGCGATGGGCAGTGATAGCTCGATAGGGTCTGTTGGCCAGCCCTTGTCTGAGGTTTCGTTAACCGTTTCACTCTGTCTAGTGGGTAGGTAGCGATCCAAATCGATTCGATCGCTCGCTAGATTGACCTGCATCGCAAGGCTGTTTAGATCGATGGTTGTTGATCCTTTAAAGCGACTCTCGTCAAAAAGAAGATCAATGTTAGACAGGGTTAAAGTCTGTTGTTCTGTATTGAATCGCAGCGCAGTGGTCAGATCGATGGATAGATCGAGATTGCCCTTGTCTTGGTTAGGTACAGTGAGCATTAATCCTTTAATTTGAATGCTATCCGCTTCTATTTGTCCGCCAAACAGTGCAGGGATGCTGATAATGGCTCTGGCGTTGTTTAGGGTCGCCTGCTGATTGTCGCTAAATTGTGCAGAGATATCGCTGAGCTCAACGGCAAGAGCTGGGTAGAGTGACCAGCCAATCGGGCCATTGATTGCCAGTTCAATGCCGGCTTTTTCTTTAGCTTGTCTCTCGATTTCGGCTTTGTACTCGTTGGGATCGAATAGGTAGGCCATGTAGCCCGCCAGTGCGCCTACTATTAAAATAGCGATGACTAAAAGGGCGATGATAATTCGAATAGCGACTTTCATAGTGTTTTCCAAATTAGTGATTTACATTCAGTGTAGTCGAAAATTAAAAAAAGCCAGTAAACCTGACGTTTCCAGCGCGATTTCGCTATACTTGCGCTTTGCGCAGGACTAGCGGAGAGAAACATGGCTGCACGCACAGCAAACGTATCACGCGATACGCTAGAAACTCAGATCAGTGTTGAGATCAATTTAGACGGTACCGGTGAGTTTACAGCCGATACAGGTGTCCCTTTTCTTGAACACATGATGGACCAAATCTCGCGTCACGGCTTGATTGATATCAACGTCAAAGCGAACGGCGACACACACATCGATGATCACCACACGGTTGAAGATATCGGCATTACACTTGGCCAAGCGTTTAAACAGGCGGTCGGTGATAAGAAAGGTATTCGTCGTTATGGCCACGCCTACGTGCCGCTTGATGAAGCATTGTCACGTGTTGTGATCGATTTCTCGGGTCGTCCAGGTCTAGAGATGCACGTCGATTTCGTTCGTGGTTCTGTTGGTGGTTTTGATGTCGATCTATTTGGCGAATTCTTTCACGGCTTCGTCAATCACGCTGGCGTAACGCTACACATCGATAACCTGCGTGGTAAGAATACTCACCACCAAGCTGAGACTGTGTTCAAAGCCTTTGGCCGTGCCCTGCGTATGGCGTTGGAGTTTGACGAGCGTGCTGAGGGCATCATGCCTTCAACCAAAGGGTGTCTTTAAGTTATGAGCACAATCGCCGTTATTGATTACGGTATGGGCAACCTGCACTCGGTTGCTAAAGCTCTGGAGCTGGTTTCGAACGACGGCACCCAAGTGCTTTTGACTGCAGATTCACAGAAAGTTCGCGATGCGGATCGTGTTCTTCTGCCAGGTGTTGGCGCTATTCGCGATTGTGTTGCGGAGATGCGCCGACTGGGTGTGGATCAAGAAGTTAGCGAAGCTATCAGCTCTGGAAAGCCGTTTCTAGGTATCTGTGTGGGTTACCAAGCACTAACTAACTTCTCTGAAGAGAATGGTGGTGTGGAGTGTTTAGGCGAGTTTGAAGGCCGTGTTAACTTCTTTGGTAAAGACTTAAAAGATGACAAGGGCGAGAAGCTTAAAGTGCCACACATGGGTTGGAACCAAGTTCAGCAGAGCATTGATCACCCGTTATGGCAGGGCATAGAAAATGACACACGTTTCTATTTCGTCCATAGCTACTATGTAAAATTAGCGGATCAGGCACTGGTTGCCGGCACCGCAGATTACGGTGTCGACTTTGATGTCGCACTGGCTAAGGACAATGTTTTTGCCACCCAGTTTCACCCTGAGAAGAGCTCGAAAGCGGGCCTTCAGCTTCTAAAGAATTTTGTAAATTGGAACGGCCAAGCGTAAGTCGTTCACCTAAGGAAACAGCTTCAATGTTAATTATCCCTGCGATTGATCTTAAAGACGGTAAATGTGTACGCCTGCGTCAGGGGCGTATGGATGATTCAACCGTATTCTCTGATAACCCTGTTGACATGGCGGCTAAGTGGGTGGATGCAGGTTGTCGCCGTTTGCACTTAGTGGATTTGAACGGTGCGTTCGCAGGCGAGCCAGTCAATGGCGGTATCGTGCGTGAGATAGCAAAAGCTTACCCAGATCTTCCAATTCAGATCGGTGGCGGTATTCGTTCAGCAGAGACCATTGAAGCTTACTTAGATGCTGGTGTCTCTTATGTGATCATCGGTACTAAAGCGGTGAAAGAGCCCGAGTTTGTTACCGAGATGTGTAAGGCGTTTCCGGGCAACATCATTGTCGGTCTTGATGCGCAAGATGGCCGCGTGGCGATTGATGGTTGGGCAGAAGTGACTGACGTGATGGCCGTTGACCTTGCTAAACGTTTCCGTGATGACGGTGTCTCTTCAATTGTTTATACCGATATTGCACGTGATGGCATGATGCAGGGTGTGAACGTGGAAGCGACGGTTGATCTAGCCGTACAGGGCGGTATTCCGGTTGTGGCTTCAGGCGGCGTCACGAACATCGACGATATCCGTGCACTGGCCGAAGTCGCTGATCAAGGCATCTTGGGTGCTATTACCGGCCGTGCGATTTACGAGGGCACGCTCGATGTTGCTGAAGCACAGGCTCTTAGCGATCAGCTAACCGCTAAGTAAGGACATATTCATGGCACTAGCGAAGCGCATTATTCCCTGTCTGGATGTCGAAAACGGTCGCGTTGTAAAAGGCGTTAAGTTCCTCGATATTCGTGATGCCGGTGATCCAGTTGAGGTCGCTCGTCGATACGACGAACAAGGGGCGGATGAGATCACCTTTTTGGATATCACTGCCAGTCATGAAGGGCGTGACACTATGGTGCATACGGTTGAACGAATGGCGTCGCAAGT
>CATEEE010000212.1 GCA_949499045.1 Marinobacterium sp. xm-d-530
AACACTTATAGATTTTGTCATCCAGTTGTGCAAAGTTTTAAGTGGGTAGCCATTACCATAGCCTTGCCCAACACTTTGAACACTCCAGCCACCTAGTTGGTCTATAAGTTCTGAAGGTGCATCTGCTGCTCTCAATCTATCCCTAAAACTGTGGCGTAGACCGTGAATAACGGCGTCCTTTCCTGCAATTGTTTTTACCCACTTGTTCAATGCGGCGCTTGCTGAGTTTGTTTTACATCCATCTTGGTTTGCATATCTTGGGAAGCAAAACTCATTTAAGTGGCTATCTAGGAGTCGTTTAGCGGCCCACAATGAACAACCTATCAGCGGAATAACTCTAGCGCTAGCAGAGGTCTTTAGAGGCCTGTGTGGATGCTTTTGGATTATGATATGCGGTGTTTCTGCCTCAAGGATAATATCCGTTCTAAGAAGCCCTACAGCCTCTCCTAAGCGTATACCTGTATCGCTGATGAGAGCTATGAGATGTCTTAGGTCATCATCTAAAACTATGCATTCCTGTTGAATCTTTTGGATGCTATCTAATTGAATGGGTAGGCGCTTATGCTTCTCACTATCATTAGCAAGGTAAACACCTTGGAAGGCGTTATTACACTCAAGTCCAAGCTCATTAATTGCAAAAGACACAACAGCTTTAATACACGCGAAATTACGCTGAATGGAACTCATTTGAAGCCCACGATCAAGCAGCCAGTCTCTTAGTTTTGATGCGTCTGCTGTTGTGTATTGGTCTAAGCGGCGAATTCCCAAACATTCCTTCAGGTAGCCAATAGCTCTCTTGGTGTGGCTAAAGAAATACTTTCCTTTGTTCCGTCCTTTAATTGAAAGGTAAGTCTCCATAGCTTCATCTATTGTAGGAAGAGTGGAGTCCAGATTCGTGGTTGCTTGAGATGTCAGTAGGTGAGCTGCAGGCACGTTCATCTCCTTTAAACGCAGACCTAGCCAGTAGTCATCTAAGCGAGATGAAAGCAGTTTAGATACTGTTGCTGCTCGTTTAGAGGATTTGGTACGAAGGCTCTGAACAATCCTTGAAGACTTGTAGTGATGTCTAAGATCGCTAGGAACAGCTCTAGAAAAATAATAGATAGAGTCTTTAACGAAGGTGTACGAAGGATGCTTTTGTGTATACGCCATTGTCTACTCCTGGGACGCGGATCATGAGGATTCGCAAGGAAAACAATGGGATACCTTAAGGGATCTCAAGGTTTCTAAAGTGTCTCTCTGTAATCTATACCAAAATTAAATGGTACCGATGGTCGGACTCGAACCGACACGCTTTATAGGCAACGGATTTTGAATCCCACAATACTAGTTTTCACCGGACCATTATGGTTTCTAAGTGACTGTTAGTAAAGGATTCGGTTGTTTCTGGTTTACTTGGGTTTCGATAGGTTTACGACAAATTACGTCAAAAAACTAATCATCCAACGTGCCCATTAACGGCCGATGCTCTTTTGTAAGAAGTCCGTCAGCGGCCCTGTATGCATTTGCCCCAATTACTAAAGTGCTTAATAAAGTGAATACAAGAAAATGCGCACTGGCCAACGTGATAAGTGTAAAGCTAAAACGACCATCGCGGCGTTTATACAACCTGATAGCACGATAAAGTACAAAGCTGAAGGTGAGGCTAACTACTAACAGCAAAGCTCCTTTGTTGAATATTGACCAAAGTAGATTGTGATCACTGCTAGAAGCTCCATAAAGATTACCCATGCCGTAATTAATGTTAAGCACGCCAAGTATGAATGAGCCAATGAAGCCGACAGCAACATAAGTGTTGGACCTTGATCTGCCCTGAACGAAGTTATTAATCAATACTCAACATCCTATTACGTAACCTTTTAGGAAGGGGGGGAGGGTCTAAATGTCCTCAACGAATATCAATTTTACCTGTTTAGAATCCCTTCTAGACTCAACCCAATCATCGATTTCCTTCATACAAACATCCTTATCAGGCCCTGTAGAAACAAACTCATCTTTATCTAGTTTAGCCTTGTATCCTCGGAATTGTATTGGCTCTGGCTGGATACCCATGATGTAGATGTTCACAGGCTGGTTTTGAGGTGTTGCTGACTCAAGATGAGACAATCTATTTGAAAGGGATGATAAGCTCACTGGGAAGCCTCCAGAGCCGATACACGCCGATCAAGCTCATCTATTTCAATGATCTTTGCCACTGCACCTATCGATTGTATAAGCGTTGAACCTATGTCAGCAGGGCACTCCCCCCTAGCAACTGAGTTCAGTATACACTTGGCTTTGTCTGAGAGGCTCTCTGCGGCCTCTAAGCCGTCAATAACTACTGGCTCACTAGATGCTTTGCGAATAGGTGCTAGACGCTCCATAACGAGCCGTGCGGCTGTCATATCGCCTGACTGTGCTGACTCTATTATCTTCTCAATAATGGCAGGAGAAGCCTCTGTGAGCCTTGTACGCATCTCAGCAGGCATCATGGGTGGACGACCTCTGGGATTGCCAGATGATCCTTGCTTGAACCGGCCGTCTTTATGGCGTGTTACATCGTGATTATCAGGCATACAATATCCTACTAACTTACTAGGTTATTGTACCACGTTTTAATGTGAAGTAACTGGCTAGGCTTATGCGAAGCATTTGATCACCAATAAAAAAGGCCGTCCTTTCGGACAGCCTAATTTAGTCATTGTTACAATGTAACAGATTGTCTAGAACGGCATCGAGAACTTAATCTGAATACTGTCGCTATGACCTGCACCTACCGCTTCGT
>CATEEE010000213.1 GCA_949499045.1 Marinobacterium sp. xm-d-530
ATCTAAATCTTGCTCAAGAAAAACATTACGCTAAATGAATTCACATATAGGTTGCTTGTCTTGTTAAGCTTTTGTGCTCAACTTCAACAAGCGCCCACACGCATTACCTGATTAATTGTTAAAGAGCGTGCCACCGATCTCTTGGTGGCTGCTTGAGCACTCGTCTCAAGCGAGGTGCGTATATTACCGACACCCGATTTTTATTCAACCCCTTTTTTGTAAAAAAACACACTTTTTTACACATTTAATTTTCTAGAGATTGCTGCAACGAAAAACGCACCTTAGAAAAGGTGCGTTTTTATGTGCTTATATGAAAGATTAACGCTTACGCTTTTTATCTTTCTCTCGCTTCTTAAGCTCTTTAATGTGCTGGCGATGCCTCTCTTTTTTCGCCTCTTGACGTCCAGAGAGCTTATTAACACGTCCCGAAAATGGGTTATCACCTGTTTTAAACAGGAATCGAATCGGTGTGCCACGCACTTTAAGCAGTGAGGTAAACCGATTTTCAAGGTAACGCTTGTAAGACCCCGGCAAAGCATTAGTCTGATTTCCGTGCACCACAATAATCGGTGGGTTAGATCCACCCTGGTGGGCAAAGCGCAATTTAATACGACGATTATTAACGGCAGGGGGTTGATGATCAGCCACAACATCTTCAAGCAGACGGGTCAGTTCATTGGTAGACCATTTTTTCATTGCACATCGGTAAGCCTCATTGACCGAACGATATAGATCACCAACACCTGTCCCATGCAGAGCCGAGATGAAGTGAAAACGTGCAAAGGTAGCAAACCCCATACGACGCTCAACTTGAGTTTTCACTTTCTCTTTTGCTTCATAATCCATGCCGTCCCACTTATTCAGTGCAACAACCAAAGCACGACCAGAATCGATCACGAAACCCAACATGTTTAGATCTTGCTCAGTAACACCATCACGCGCATCAATAATGGCGACAACGACATTGGCATCTTTTATAGCCTGAAGCGTTTTAATGATAGAGAATTTCTCTACAGCCTCAGTCACCTGACGACGACGGCGAACACCTGCCGTATCGATAAGTGTATATGGCTGTCCATCTCGCTCGTAAGGGATGTAAATACTGTCTCGAGTCGTACCGGCGTGGTCATAAACCACTACACGCTCTTCCCCTAACATTCGGTTTACTAGTGTAGATTTACCCACATTAGGTCGACCAACAATGGCGATACGGATATTGCCATCATCTTCCTCTTCAGGCTCTGCACCCTCTTCAGGGTATGGCACACCAGCCTCATCTAAGGTCATATCAATCAATTGACGTACGCCGCGACCATGGGCTGCAGCAATGGATAGCGGGTCTCCGAGGCCTAGCGCATAGAAATCAGAACGAGCGATATCAGGATCCAGCCCATCGGTCTTATTGACCACTAAATAGACTTTCTTCTCGTGGCGACGCAGATGATCAGCGATCATTTCATCAGCCGGATTGATACCAGCACGAGCATCCACAAGGAACAGAACGATATCGGCTTCTTCGACCGCCTGAAAAGACTGCTGGGCCATTTCACGATCAATACCACTCTCATCACCAGTAATACCACCCGTATCAATGACAATGTAGTCTCGCTCACCTAAATCACCCTCACCGTACTTGCGGTCACGTGTTAATCCAGGAAGGTCAGCAACCAGCGCATCACGCGATCTGGTCAAGCGATTAAAAAGGGTCGATTTACCGACATTAGGGCGCCCGATTAGGGCAATTACCGGAAGCATAGTGCTCACCTGAATCCAAAAAACAGAAAGCGGCAACCCGGTATTCAGGTCACCGCCTTATATAAAATTAAAAGGCTTTAGCTATTTTAGCGTTAAAGCACTCAATTTACCCGAGTTACTGAGCACAAAAGTTGTATCGCCCACCACGACAGGATCAGCCGTAACAGGAGAACCACCTAAACTGATACGAGCGACTGGTCGACCATCAATTTGCGACAGCGCATGCAAGTAACCCAAAGCATCCCCGAAAACCACTTCGTTGCCGAGCACCACGGGTGCGGATAGTCCACGATTAGAAAAATCAGAGTTGCGCCACACACTGGCTGACGATGATACATCAAACGCTTCAACTGCGCCCTTTGCATCGACCGCATAGACATTACCAAAACCTACAGCAAGTTCTTGATAGGTAGAGAAAGATTGAGTCCAGACAGTAGACGTAGTACGAGGGTTTATCGCAACAACACGACCTTGATAACCACCTGTCAGAATTAGATCGTTTGCTATTGCAAAGCCACCATCCAAATCCATAAGACGCTCAAATTCAGAACGCCCCATCGCATCAGTGGCACGAACTTCCCAAGCAGGAATCCCGGTTTCACCGGCCAACGCAACCACCTTACCGTTGGCAAATCCAGCTACCACACCATCACTAAGCATCAGAGGTGTACCTGTTCCACGGAGTGTTAGCGCAGGCTCTTGTGCATCATAGACCCAACGAGGCTCACCCGTTATGCGATCAAAGGCCGCTAGTTGACCATTGACCTGCTGGACAACAACCAGTGAAGTACCAGTCTGAGGCTGCGCTGTCACCTCGGACTTCAATTGAGCTCGCCACAGCTCAGAACCATCTTTAACTGATAGCGCAATCAGTTCGGCACTATCAAGAACGACCAACGCAAGATCAAATCCTGCACCGACGCCCGCACTAATGTCTGCATCGAGATCAACACTCCAATTAAGTGCACCAGATTCCAGTGCGAAGGAGGAGATCCGCCCTTGCTTATCGGAGATCACTATCGACTCATTAGTTATGCCTGGCTTAAACTGATGAAACTCATCCCCAAACGACGCACCCACATCTGCACTCCAGACAACGTCGAAGGATTTCTCTTGTTCGAAGGCGACCAACTCTTGTGGGCCTGACTCTTTTTCACCAGAAAAAACGCCACAACCTGACAAAACGCCAGCTGTCATGGCTGCAATAAAGGCACGTCTCATGAGATTCATTAAGAAGCATCTCCAGTCGCTAAATCATCATACTTAAGTTTGATCACCTGCTTACGCTGCGGATCGGCCGATGCCATGGCCACCTCATATGAAGCTCTCGCTTCGGAAGCGTCACCCAATGCAGCGGCAACATCACCTTGGACTTCTGCAAACAGTGAAGGAAAATCTGAGCCATCCAATTGCGCCAATGACGCTTTAGCTGCTTCAGCTTGACCTAACCCTAATTGCACTTTCGCTTTACGGATTGAGGCCAACGACTGCATACCCAAAGGCGAGACTTCACTAGAAATTACATAATCAAGCTGTTCAAGCGCACCTTCTAGATTGCCAGCGTTGACTGATACACGCGCTAACACCATTGCCGCCATAGGGGCATAGGCGCTCGATGCATAATCTTCGCGAAGGTCTTTACCTACCTGAATCAATGACGTTACGGCGGCATCATCCAATGGCAAACCCGTTGCGACAGGATTGAGAATCGACTCATACATTGCGGAAGCGTTGGCAGCAAAGTCATCTTGATACTGATTCCAGCCACGCCAACCAAAAACAGCAGCCACAGCAATGACAACCCCCATAATTAGAGATTTGCCGTTTTCCTTCCACCAACTTTTGAGCGCTTCAACCTGCTCTTCTTCTGTACGTAGCTCAGCCACAATACTCTCCAAACCTATAAACTAAATTTACCTTTCAATTCACTAACCAGTGAATCTTGAGTCACTCGAATTTGTTCACCATTACCACGCAGCGGCTTTAGACTCACTTCTGACGCAGCACGTTCGTCATCACCAATAAGAATGGCAAAATCTGCACCACTCTTATCAGCCTTTTTCATCTGGCTCTTAAATCCACCGCCTCCACAGTGCAACTGTACTCGAAGACCTGCGTCATGACGCAGTGTTTCAGCAACACTCATCGCATTCGCCAGATTATCATCACCCATACCGATGACATAGACGTCAATACGTTGACGCACACTCTGGGGAACGAGCTGAAGCTCTTCAAGCAGAAGGACCAGACGCTCAACACCCATAGCGAACCCAACAGCCGGTGTTGGCTTACCACCCAATTGACTCACCAGACCATCGTATCGACCGCCGGCACAGACCGTACCCTGTGCGCCCAGCGCATCTGTAACCCACTCAAATACAGTCTTGCCGTAATAATCTAAACCGCGAACCAAACGAGAATTAACTCGGTATCGAATACCCGCAGCCTCAAGCAGTGACTTCAACTGTTCGAAGTGTGTTTTGGACTCTTCGTCAATGTAATCATGAAAATGGGGCGCATCGTTTAATAATTGTTGGGTGTTCTGATCTTTTGAGTCCAATATTCTAAGTGGATTTGACTCAAGACGGCGCTGACTATCAGCATCCAGCAGATCTTTTCTAGCCGACAGATAGCTAACAAGATCCTCTTTGAAACGTGCACGAGCCTCAGCAGAACCCAAAGTGTTCAATTGAAGCTCAACGGATTCGATCAACCCTAAGCGCTTCCATAGTTGAGCACTCATGATGATTACTTCAGCGTCGATATCTGGCCCATCCATCCCAAAGGCTTCAGCGCCTACCTGATGGAACTGACGATAGCGACCTTTCTGAGGGCGCTCATGACGGAACATTGGACCTGTGTACCAAAGGCGTTGAACTTGATTGTACAGAAGACCATGCTGCTCAGCTGCACGAACGCAACTTGCTGTTCCCTCTGGGCGAAGCGTCAAACTATCACCGTTACGATCTTCGAAGGTGTACATCTCCTTCTCGACGATGTCGGTTACTTCACCAATAGAGCGTTTGAAGAGTTCTGTCTGCTCTACAATAGGAGTACGAATCTCAGCATACCCATAGGCTTGCAGGACCGTTTTTACTTGAGTTTCCAGATACTGCCAGACCGGTGACTGGTCTGGCAGAAGATCATTCATACCACGAATGGCTTGTAGCTTTGCCAATTTTATAACCCGTAATGTGCGATCTAGTTATCGCGATAATGTTAAACGGGCTACATTCTTTCTGGTATGAGGTTCTAAATCAACTGTTGAGCCATCAAAAGTTACAGAACTGACTGCATTTGCACGCCCAATGACAATTGAAAACGGCGCTTTACCTGTGATTGTTAGATCTTGCCCTTTCTTTGACAAACCATTAAACAGTGCTTCACCAGTTGAATCTTTGACATTCAACCAACTGACATCACTAAATTTAATCGTCAAACCATCTGAACCACTTGAGATAACAGGCGAAGCTGTAAGGGGTTCATTAGGTTCAGAAGGATCAGTCGGTTTAGGTTGCTCAGTTTTAACAGGAACATTCGCTGTTTTTGACTCAAGATCTGGCGTTTCTGCTGGCTTTGGCAGCTCGATCGCTTTGGGGGGCTCCGCTTCAGTAGATAGATCACTCTCTTGAGTCAATGTTTTGATTGGAATAGTCAGGCCCTCAGACTCACCACCCAATGGCGGAAGTAGCTGACTGCTCTGCTGATCTTCTGGTTCAGCGCTACCAAACAAATCTGACATCCCTAGTGATGGCCAATTAATTTTGGTGGCACCAAAAGCCAACCCAGCCAAAATAGCCGCAATGATAACCAACCGAAAGAGCAGCGTTAACAGAGAGCTTGCACGACGTGGGTTGAGTTTCATCATTGTACCGGCAGTCGCTGATCCGGCAGTTTTTATTGCAGAGCGTCGCTTAACAGGTCGATCACCAATAGCCGTATTGTATTGATCAACAAAAGGCTCTGGATCCAAGCCAACACGATTACAGTAGTTGCGAATATAACCTCGCGCAAAGACTGGCTGACCTAACTGATCTAACTCGCCCGCTTCAATCGCAGAAAAAACAGCACTGGTTAGCTTAAGATCACGCTGCAGTGCACCTGCAGAAATACCCAATGATTCACGGGCAGCAATCAGCTTATGGTTTTCAAATCCTGAGAGGCTATCGCCCAGTAGATCATGGTCTGTCACAGGCCAGTATCCTTAAATTTATTATACTCTTCGGAATTCGGATAAAGGTTCTTCAAAAGAAGCGCATAACTTGCTGCTTTTGAGGGATTCCCACTATGTCTGGCTAACCTTACACCAACCCAAAGACTTTTGGCAAAGTGCTGAGTCTCTTGAGCATCAAGCTGCTGCTGAAAAATTGCATAGTGCTGAGCTGCCAGTGACGCCTGGCCATTATCTAAGTAGAGATCAGCAAGCTCAATATGAGCCGTCACTCGTTGAGGAGACAAGGTGACCGATCGATTAAAGACGTGCTCCGCTGCAGCATCACGATCGATTAATCGGTAGCAGCGACCCAAGTTTTCAAAAGCTTGAGCTCGCCGTGTATAGAAGGGATCTTCTGTTGATCTTGCTAACGCTTTGCAAGCTTCTTCGAAACGCCGCTGAGAAAAAAGAAAGGCACCATAATTATTAAAGATCATGGCAGAGTTAGGGTCTGCCTGGGTGGCTCTTTGAAAATATTGATCAGCCAGCTCTGGCTCTCGCTCGGCTTGAAACACCATAGCCAAACCATTGAGCGCAGGGGCATAGCCAGGATCGGCCAACGCAGCTTGCTGAAGAGACTCTTTTGCCGATGACGTATCACCCGCTTGAAGATATTGCATACCAAGCTTGGTGTAGGCCGCTAGGGCCGATTGATCTACACGGCCTTTAGGTTGCTCACTCGACGAAAAAGCGGAGCATCCCACCAAAAGGATAGTGAAAGAGAGAGTAACTACTTTGAATAGAGACACAAAATACCGTTTAGAAACTTAACGTTAGTTTCATTAACGATAGTAGAATAGCGTGAATAAAGCTAGCTCGTTTGATTGTGAAGTTCGATGTACTTCGCACTACGACGAGTCTTATCCTCAACCTGGCCGACGAGCTGACCACAGGCCGCATCCACATCATCGCCACGAGTACGACGAACCGTTGTCAATATATTCCCTTTCAACATCTCAGACTTGAACGCTTGAATAGCTTGCTCAGAGGGACGGTCGTATCCAGAGTTTGGAAATGGATTGAATGGAATCAGATTAAGTTTACAGGGTACCTGACGAAGCAGCTTAACGAGCTGACGAGCATGCTCACGCTGATCGTTTACTCCGGCAATCAGTGTGTATTCGATCGTCGCAACACGTCGATCAGACAGTTTATCGAAGTAGCGTTTAACCGAAGCCATAAGCTCTTCGATCGGGTAGCGCTTATTGATAGGCACTAACTGATCACGCAGTTCATTATTTGGGGCGTGCAGAGAGATCGCCAATGAGACATCTGCACCCAACTCAGCAAGCTTGTCGATTTTAGGAACCACACCGGCAGTACTCAAGGTCACACGACGCTTAGATAGACCGTAGGCATTATCTTCCATCATCAACTGCACTGCATCGAACACAGCATCAAAGTTCATCAACGGCTCACCCATGCCCATTAACACGACGTTGGATACGCGTCGTTCACCACTTGGGTCAAACGGCCCAAAGGAACGAATAGCGACACGAAGCTGAGCGATGATTTCCGCAGCGCTTAGGTTTCGGTTAAAACCTTGTTTACCTGTTGAACAGAAGCTGCAGTCCAAAGAACAACCCACCTGTGAAGAGACACAGAGTGTGCGGCGATCTCCTTCCGGGATCAATACCATCTCAATTGCTGAACCGCCATCCATCTGAATAACCCACTTACGAGTACCATCTTTGGATGTTTTATCCAGCAAAACCTCAGGCTCACGAATTTCAGCAACCTCAGCCAAACGCTCACGTAGCACTTTGCTGATGTTCGTCATCTCATCAAACGAACTAGCACCCTGCTGGTGAATCCACTTGAGGACTTGAGTTGCACGAAAACGTTTTTCACCCATCTCCTCAAAGAAATCTTCGAGTTTAGTAGGTGATAGACCGATAAGGTTTACTTTCTGTTCTGCCATGAGCTTTGGACCAAAAAAAAGGCGCCCTCCGATCAACGGAGGGCACCTTGGGCGCTATTATGCGCCGAAGAAGTATTCGATTTCGCGTGCTGCAGAAGTAGCAGAATCAGAACCGTGTACTGCGTTCGCATCGATAGACTCAGCGAAGTCACGACGGATAGTACCTTCAGCTGCTTCCTGCGGGTTAGTCGCACCCATTAGTTCACGGTTTTTAGCGATAGCGTTTTCGCCTTCAAGAACCTGAACAACAACTGGACCAGATGTCATGAAAGACACTAGATCGCCAAAGAAAGGACGCTCTTTGTGCTCTGCATAGAAACCTTCAGCATCAGCTTGTGAAAGCTGCTTCATCTGCATAGCAGAAACTTTTAGGCCTGCTTTTTCGAAACGAGAAACGATCTCACCGATAACGTTTTTAGCAACCGCATCTGGTTTGATGATAGATAGAGTACGTTCAGTAGCCATGACTGTGTAATCCTTTAGTTAAATTAAGGGTTAAATTTGTGCGCGGATTATACGTTATGCGACGAAAGATAAATAGCCCTTCATCCACAACAAAAAAGGCCCGCAATGCGGACCCTTTCAGTTAGACCCCACCAAAATCAATGCCCCTCTGAAACCTGGTTGATCGTGTATTTTGGAATTTCGACCACCAGATCTTCATCTCCGACAACAGCCTGACAACTCAGTCTAGATTCGGGCTCAAGACCCCAGGCCTTATCGAGCATGTCATCCTCTAACTCATCGGACTCTTCAAGGCTATCAAAACCTTCACGGACGACGACATGACAAGTAGTGCAAGCACAGGATTTTTCACACGCGTGTTCAATATGAATATCATTCGCCAGTGCGGCATCACAGATGGTAATACCCGGCTCTACGTCGATCACTTTGCCGTCTGGGCACAACTCTTCATGGGGTAGGAAGATCACTTGGGTCATTACATTTACCTAATCTAATTGATCAACGCGCTGACCTTGCAACGCCTTTTGAATTGATTGATCCATTCTGCGGGCCGCGAAGAAGTCACTCACGTGGGCCAGATGCTCTACACCGGTCTCTATCGCTTTAGAACTCGCACCGTCACGAAGCGAACGCAAAACTTCAACCTCTGAAAGCAGATCCTGCCGCTCCTGATCGCTTAGCAACAGCTCACCATCTTCCGCTATCGCCGCTTCAAGCGATACAATCAAACGATCTGCTTCAACCTGCTGCTCACGTAAAGCACGTCGCTCTTTATCATCCGCAGCAAACTGATACGAATCCGTTAGCATCTGAGTAATTTCAGAGTCACTCAAACCATAAGAAGGTTTCACTTGAACCGCACTCTCAATACCGGTTGACAACTCTTTTGCTGATACATTCAGCAGACCATCTGCATCAACTTGGAAGGTGACTCGGATTTTAGCAGCGCCAGCCGCCATGGGTGGAATACCGCGCAGTGTAAACTGGGCAAGTGATCTGCAGTCATCAACCAACTCACGCTCACCTTGCAACACATGCACCAACATAGCGGTTTGACCATCTTGGTAGGTTGTAAACTCTTGAGCTCGCGCAACTGGGATGGGTGTATTGCGATGAATCACCTTCTCAACCAAACCGCCCATGGTCTCTAACCCTAAAGAGAGCGGGAGTACATCTAGCAACAGTAGATCTGCATCCGGCTTGTTGCCCGCCAATATATCAGCCTGAAGAGCCGCACCCACCGCAACAACACGATCTGGATCAATGTCAGTATGAGGCTGACGATTAAAAAACGCTTCGACACCTGCGACCACAGCTGGCACTCGCGTTGAACCCCCAACCATCACAACATCGTTGATCTCATCTGGCTTGATACCAGCATCTTTTAAGGTACGTTTGCAGGCACGTAGCGTTTTAGAAACAAGAGAAGCTGTCAGCTGGTCAAAATGCTGACGCGTAACCAAAATCTGTTGGTCATTAGACAAAGTCACAACGACGGAATCTGCATCAGTCAATGACTCTTTTGCACTGCGCGCTTGAACCATAAGAGATCGCATAACGGCAGGTGTTCGTTCTAGATCGGTCGCTTGTTCTAACAACCACTCAGCCAAAGCGTGATCAAAATCATCCCCACCCAGTGCTGAATCTCCACCAGTAGCCAGCACTTCAAAGACGCCCTTGGTTAGCCGCAATATAGAGATATCAAATGTACCACCACCTAAATCATAAACAGCTACAACACCTTTATCCTGCTGATCCAAGCCATAAGCAACGGCTGCCGCTGTAGGTTCATTCAAAAGGCGAAGAACTTTTATTCCGGCAAGCGTAGCTGCGTCTTTAGTCGCTTGACGCTGCGCATCATCAAAGTAAGCTGGAACCGTAATAACAGCGCCTTCTAGCTCACCACCTAAAGACTCGGCAGCACGCGCCGAAAGCGCTTTTAGGATATCTGCAGAAATCTGAACCGGGCTAAGATCACCTAGGGCAGTTTTAAGGTAGGGCATGCCACCCTGACCATCTGAAAATTGATAAGGGAGTTGATCGCCTAAGGTTAACACTTCACTGGATGATCGACCCATCAAGCGCTTAATGGATTGAATCGTATTAAATGGATCTTCACTCACTTTCAACAGTGCTTCCGCACCAACAGTGGTACCTGACTCTGAATAGTGCACTACCGATGGGAGCAGGTGCTGCCCTGCCTCATCAGAAAGTGTCTCGGCCACACCGTTTCTAACAGACGCCACCAATGAATTGGTGGTGCCCAAATCGATACCTACCGCCAACTTACGTTGATGGGGATCCAAACTCATTCCGGGCTCTGCAATTTGCAAAAGCGCCATGACTAAAACTCCTCATCGAGGCGATCTTCCATGGCCTCTATCTCAGACAGTAGTTTCTTTAAAAATTGCAGCTTACGAACAGACTCTTCGGCCAACTCTAAATCGCCACCCAAATAAGCCGCTTGGAAAACATCAAAACTCTCTTTTTCCAACTCGACTGTTTGTGACTCTAGGGACTCCAATGTCACAAATGGATCAGCCGCTTCAGGTGCCCCTGCTAAGGCTTCTCGCAGCTCCATCTGCTGCATTAAAAAATCAATTGGCAGCTGTTTCCTGGACTCCTCACCGGTAGGCACGCCTTGCAATGAGAGAAGGTACTGCGCACGCAATAGAGGCGACTTAAGCGCGTCATAGGCGGTGTTAAGATGAGTACTGTTCTGCACTGCTTTACGTTGCTCTGCGTCACTTTTATGAGCAAAACGGTCTGGGTGATACTCTTTTTGCAACTCACGGAAAGCTGTATCGAGAGCAGCTCGATCAATCGAGAAACCGACGTCAAGACCAAAGAGATCGAAATAGTTTTGAGAAAGATTCAACGATTAACCCTTAACCGGTTCAAACATGGAAACTTTCGCCGCAACCACACTCACTAGCGACGTTCGGGTTATTGAACTGAAAGCCCTCATTGAGACCCTCTTTAACAAAATCGAGCTCAGTACCCTCTAGGTAGACAAGGCTTTTAGGATCAACAACGACTTGAACACCCTCAAACTCGTAGACTGAGTCTTCGCTGTTAAGCTCGTCAACATACTCTAGAATGTACGCCATGCCTGAGCAGCCTGAGGTCTTAACCCCCAAACGAATACCAATACCCTTGCCGCGTTTTTCTAAATACTTAGCCACATGATTAGCGGCTGCTGACGTCATCGAAATTGACATAAAAACCTTCTACCTAAACCGTCTGCTACCGATTAAATGCGATTACTTCTGCTTGCCGCGGTAATCGTCAATTGCCGCTTTGATCGCATCTTCTGCCAACACTGAACAGTGAATCTTAACAGGAGGAAGCGCTAACTCTTCTGCGATTTTAGCATTTTTCAACTCAGCAGCCTCGTCTAGCGTCATGCCTTTGACCCACTCGGTCACTAATGAGCTAGATGCAATAGCAGATCCACACCCATAAGTTTTAAACTTGGCATCTTCGATCACGCCATCATCACTGACCTTGATCTGAAGTCGCATTACATCACCACACGCAGGTGCACCGACCATTCCGGTCCCTACATGCGGATCATCACTTTCCATCTTGCCGACATTACGAGGATTCTCGTAGTGATCAATTACTTTATCGCTGTAAGCCATGTTGATCTCCTTTCAATGAGTATTAGTGATGTACCCACTCAACCTTAGTTAAATCCACACCGTCCTTGTACATATCCCACAAAGGCGACAATTCACGAAGTTTTTCCACAGCCACACGCGCTTGCGCCGCTGCATAGTCCACCTCTTCATCCGTCGTAAATCGACCAAAAGAGAAACGGATAGAGCTATGTGCCATCTCATCATTGAGACCCAATGCTCGAAGTACGTAAGAGGGCTCTAGACTTGCTGAAGTGCAGGCCGAACCTGAAGAGACCGCTAAATCTTTCAGAGACATCAGAAGTGATTCGCCTTCTACAAAAGCAAAACTTACATTCAGGTTGCCTGGATAGCGCTGCTCTAATGAACCATTAATATGAACTTCTTCCATATCGCTGATTTGTGACCAGAACCGATCACGAAGTTCTGTTAAACGCTTATGCTCTTGTTCCATCGATGCTTGAGCAACCGCACAGGCCTCACCCATGCCAACAAGCTGGTGAGTCGCCAAAGTACCAGAGCGCATTCCACGCTCATGGCCACCACCATGAATCTGAGCTTCAATACGAACACGCGGTTTGCGACGCACATATAGCGCACCTACACCTTTCGGACCGTACATTTTGTGACCGCAAAGTGACATTAGATCGACCTTCATCTCAGCCATATCCATTGGCAATTTACCAGCACTTTGCGCAGCATCTACGTGGAACAGGACGCCATGCTTACGAGTCAATTCACCAATCGCTGCAATATCAGTAATCGTGCCAATCTCGTTATTGATATGCATCAATGAGACCAGAATGGTGTCATCACGAAGAGCTTCAGCTACCATCTGCGGCGTTATCAGACCATCACTACCCGGTGTAAGGTAGGTCACTTCATACCCTTCACGCTCAAGCTGGCGGCAAGTGTCTAGAACCGCTTTGTGTTCAATTTTAGAGGTAATGATGTGCTTACCCTTCTTATGATAGAAGTGCGCAACACCTTTGATAGCCAGGTTATCCGATTCGGTAGCACCAGACGTCCAGACGATCTCTCGTGGATCTGCACCAATCAATTCTGCCACCTGGCGACGAGCAGTCTCAGCAGCCTCTTCCGCTTTCCAACCGAAAAGGTGCGAACGAGACGCAGGGTTACCAAAGTTACCATCAGGGGTAAGGCACGCCATCATCTTTTCAGCAACACGAGGATCAACCGGTGTTGTCGCTGAATAATCTAAGTAGATCGGCAGTTTCATACTCTCTCTCCAAAAACGTTAAACTGAGTTATGGCTTTTATGCGCTGGCAACGGAGGGAATCAATCCATCGGTTACCACACTTTGGCTTTGACGATCTGCAACAGCCATTACATCCTTGCGTTTCAAAAGATCCGCAAGACTAATATCACTAAGAAAGCTGTGAATCTGATCGCTAAGATCGCTCCACAAGTGGTGCGTCAAACAGATTTCACCCGCCTGACAATTACCTTGGTTGTTACAGCCTGTTGCATCGATTGATTCATTGACCGCATCGATAATAGAAGCAACTGAGATCTGTTCACATTCCTGATTAAGCAAGTAACCTCCGCCTGGACCCCGGACACTGGTAACAAGTGCGCATTTACGCAACTTGGCAAACAGCTGTTCAAGGTAAGATAGAGAAATACCCTGTCTTTCAGAAATATCCGCTAAACTGACAGGCCCTTTCTCTTTGTTAAGCGCCAGATCAAGCATTGCAGTTACGGCGTAACGCCCTTTGGTTGTAAGTCGCATTAGACCTTCCTACACCCTGTTATGTTAAGGGTATTATCTAAAAACCTACAAAATCAGTCAACTATTAATCCTACAATTTTAGTCAACTATTAATCGTTACTGATTGAGCGATTAATTTTGGTCAAAATGCCACGGATTATATTGACCTCTACCTTATCTGGCACCGCTCTTAACAAGAGTCTTCTTAAACGAGTCATGAGCTGTCTTGGATTATCCGGCTCAAGAAACTTAATATCGATTAGTGTCTGCTCAAGATGATTGAACATCAGCTCAATCTCTTTCTGATCTGCTAACTCAATATCCCAATCAACACCCCACTGCGGCGCCTCATCAACCACTGACTCTTGCAGCGCCATCCGTAGCTCGTAAGCAATTACCTGTACAGCCGCACCTACATTTAATGAACTAAAATCTGGATTGGTCGGAATATGAACATGAAGATGACAAGCGTGCAGCTCTTCATTGGTTAAACCACGGTCTTCACGACCAAATAGAATAGCCACTTTAAAGTCATCAGGTGTTTTTGAAAGACGCTCTGAAACCTGAGCTGATAACTCTCTAGGATTCACGATCGGCCAAGGGATATGTCGACCACGCGCACTGGTACCCACTACCAATTGACAATCCGCAACTGCCTCTTCTAGCGATTCCACAACCAGAGCAGTCTCAAGAATGTCATCCGCTCTTGAGGAGCGAGCAATGGCATCAGGGTGAGGAAACAGTTTGGGCTCGACCAAGCAGAGCTCTGAAAGCCCCATATTCTTCATTGCACGCGCAGCAGCACCAATATTTCCTGGGTGGGTGGTATTAACTAACACGATTCGAATTTTATCTAACATCTGTCTCCCCCTGAGCGGGCGTGATTCTATCAGATGACGCTATGAATCACATCTGCTCCATGGTGGCGGTTTAATAACGGTCTGAGGTATAATATACGTCGCTCTTTTAACAACACCGGATACTTACTGATGCAACCAATGGTTAACATCGCCCTACGGGCTGCCCGTCAGGCGAGTGAACAGATCACTCACGCTTTAGAACGACTCGACCTCATCAAAAGCGAACAGTCGAGTGTCGCTACTTTTTTAAGCGACACGTGCAAAAATGTTGAACGCACCATCGCGTTTAACATTCAAAAAGCGAATCCACACCACAGTATTTTCGGTGAGTATTCAGGCGAGTACCCTGCTCAAGAAGAGGGTCCTAACCCTTGCGAGTGGCGCGTGCACCCTATCGACAGCGTCGTTCACTTCTCAAATGGCATCCCCTCTTTTGCTCTGTGCATTACTGGCACTATGCGCGGTAAAGTTGAACACGCACTGATTTTAAACCCGGTTACCGGCGAAGAGTTTACTGCAAGCAACGGCCAAGGCGCACAGCTAAACGGCAAACGTCTTCGTGTCAGCAACAGCAAAATGCTTGATAGCACACTGATCGGAACTGGTTTCTTGGGTCGCCCTTCAGACAAGAGCAACTTAGACCTTCAACTGAACATTAACCGCGCACTGATTGAAGCTAACGCTGACATTTTCAGTACTGGCTCTGTCGCTCTGAATCTAGCTTACACAGCAGCAGGTAGAATTGATGGCGTAGTCCAGAAAGGTGTGGTTGCAGAAGAGGTCGATGCTGGTCTATTAATTCTTCGCGAAGCGGGTGGCTTATCTGCAGATTTCACCGGTGGGACTGACATCCGCGGTAAGGGTGAGCTAATCGCGGCGAATCCGAAATTATTCAAAGCACTGGTTACCAAGGTTCATAGTCTTAAATAATCATTCTAAAGGCGGGTTGATCCCGCCTCTGTTTTTTCTATACTGAGTGTTCTAAAACAAAAAGAACATAACAGTGAATTCCCAATCGATATTTACCGCTTCGTCCAGTAACAGCGACCCCGAGCTGGCCATTAAAGAGCTAAAAAATCAGCTCAACGATCCCTCAATCCAATTTGTACTCTTCTTCTGTTCAGCTTCCTTCAATCTCGCGAAGCTGGGCTATGCATTGAACGACCAGTTTCATGATGTCGGTATTTCAGGTTGTACAACGGCCGGAGAGATAACACCTAACGGCTATGAGCGCGGTTCAATTACGGCCATTGGTTTCTCTAATCAGGATTTTTGTGTTCAGGTAGGTTCGGTGAAAAACCTGAAACGTTTCACATTGGGTGATGCCCAGACCATGCTTGATCAGTTGCGCTCACAGTGCACTCTTCAAAGCACTGCTTTGAACGGTTTTGCCATTACATTGGTCGACGGCCTTTCGATTGACGAGGAGATATTTCTCGCCACACTCAACTCTGCACTCGGCTCAATCCCTAGTTTTGGTGGCTCTGCTGGCGATGACGTTAACCTTGCCACCACCCATGTTTTTTTTGAGGGAGAATTTCATACCGATGCTGCGGCTGTTTTGATGGTCAACACTCGCTTTGAGTTTGAAGTCTTTACTACCCACCACCTAGAGCCAACGGAAAACAAGTTTGTGGTGACTGAAGCCGATCCTCAAAGTCGGAAGGTCAATGAGCTCAATGCAGACCTTGCCGCCACCGAATATGCAGGCGCACTCGAAGTATCAGCTGACCAGCTAAACAACGATATCTGCACACTCAACCCGTTGGCTGTCAAAATTGGGGAGCAGTATTTTGTTCGCTCCATCCAGTCCATTGAGCCTGATTCTAGCCTAACCTTCTTTTGCGCAATGGAGAACGG
>CATEEE010000214.1 GCA_949499045.1 Marinobacterium sp. xm-d-530
CCCCAAATGACAGAGGGAAGGTAGGCGTGCCCAAGCACTGCTAAAAGAAAACTGATCATCCTTGATCCAAGCCAAATTATTTATTCAATCTAGCAGAAGTTTCAGTAATATCAGGTTGGTTTATTAATAATCGAAGGGCATAATCTGACATTCCAAATAATGTGATAGGTCTATCAGGGATGCCACGTAAGCTTTTAAAGCGTTACATGCCGAAACAAGATGCTTTGAAAAGCCATAAGCATCTTAAGTGGTTTGGTGAGCATCTACACAATCCAGACCTGTTCCATCTGACTCGAAAATCCGCCGCAAAAGCCTTCTTGGTGGGTATTTTTTGTGCCTTTCTTCCCATTCCAGGACAGATGTTTGTCGCTGCTTTCTTAGCACTCTGGATCGGTTCAAACCTGCCTATTTCAGTGGGTCTTGTGTGGTTAACCAACCCTATCACTATGCCACCCATTTTTTATACGACCTATAAAATTGGGGCTTGGATTTTAGGAACACCACCAGTCAATATCAGTTGGGAGTGGCACACCATCCACTCTGAGCTCGCTACAATTTGGTGGCCTCTAATGACGGGGTCTGTAGTCTGTGGACTGCTCTTTTCTGGATTAAGTTATCTAGCGATTAACCGCTTGTGGATTTGGCAAGTTCGACGCCGTTGGCAGAAACGCTTATTAAAGGCTCGTGCCAGTAAAAACTAGATCACCTCAACCAAACGCCCCTCTTTCAATTCAAGGACACGATCCATCCGTTTCGCCAATGCATGATCATGTGTGACGACAATCTGCGCCACTCCCTGCTCTTGATTGAGTTTGAGTAGATAGTGCTCAACTTCTTGAGCCGTATGGGGGTCAAGATTACCCGTTGGCTCATCCATCAAAACGCAAGCTGGCGTGTTCGCCAAAGCACGCGCAATCGCAACACGTTGGCGCTCCCCGCCACTCAACTTAGCCGGTTTATGATGAGCACGTAACGATAGACCTACCTGATCAAGCAGGAGTGACGCACGTTCTTGAGCATTGTTAACGGACACTCCGGCCAGGAGCTGAGGAATGGCGATATTCTCCAACGCAGAAAACTCAGGCAGCAGATGATGAAATTGAAAGACGAAGCCGAGTTGTGAGTTACGCAGCTCAGCACGACGATTCTCTGATAACTGACTGATCGATTCACCCGCTATAACCACCTCACCTGCAGTGGGTGTATCCAGTCCCGCCAACAAGTTGAGCAGTGTACTCTTACCACTACCAGACGATCCAATAATGGCGAGACGCTCACCAGCAGCAACTAACAGATTCAGATCATTAATGATGAGCAGCTGACGCTCAGCTTCATCAAAAGAGCGACATAAATGGTTTGCGGCCAACACATTATTCATAACGAAGCGCCTCCGCAGGTTCAATCTTAGCCGCTCGCCAAGCAGGATAGAGTGTTGCAAGGAAGCTCATCGCCAAAGTCACACCAATCACCAGTGAGACATCTCCGAATTGAAGTTCAGAAGGTAGATAACTGATGAAGTAGACCTCCGAGGAGAGGAATTGAATACCTAAAATCGACTCTATCCAAGCCACCAGATCTGAGACTGTCAGCGCTAAAGTAATACCTAAAATAGCTCCAAGTAGAGTCCCTAATAACCCAATAAGAGACCCTTGAATCATGAAGATCCTCAGTATCATCCCCGGCTTAGCACCTAACGTTCGTAATATTGCTATGTCAGAGCGTTTATCCGTTACCACCATCACCAACGTCGAAACGATGTTGAAGCCTGCGACAAAGACAATCAGAAACAGCAGCAGTCCGATCATACGCTTCTCTAATTGAATCGCTTGAAATAGATTGCCATGAGTTCGAGTCCAATCAGAGGTATAGACAGGCTGATTCAACTCCCTAGCAAGCTCATAAACTCGTGTAGGCGCACTGAACAGATCATTGAATTTAATCCTCAGCCCTTCCACGGCATCCCCCTTGATCCGTTTTAAGCGAGCAGCATCTTGCAGATGAACGTAGGCCAAATTGGCATCCAACTCCGCACCGACAGAAAAGACACCAGAGACAGTAAAGCGTTTTAATCGGGGAATAACACCGGCCACACTGACAGACGCTTCAGGTAGAACAAGATTGACCTTATCCCCGATGGATACGCCCAAAAATTTAGCTAACAACTCCCCTAAAACAATCTGGTACTCCCCTGCTTGAAGAGAGTTGAGATTCCCCAGCGTCATCTGACCTGCCGCGATTGAAACACTCCCCTCTAACTGCGGATCAATACCAGAGACCAAAACAGGTTGAACACGACCAGAAGCCGTCAACATACCTTGGGCCTGAACAAAGGGTGCGACCCCTTCGACGTCTGGAGCAGTCAGCAGGGTTTCGCGTAGAGGTTGCCAATCGGCTAACGGTGCGTTGTAACCATTGATGGTGGCCTGTGGAACCATGCCAAGGATCCGCTCTTTCAATTCACGATCAAAGCCGTTCATGACACTCAGCACTAGAATCAATGCGGCCACACCCAACATTAATCCGAGCGTTGAAACTAAACTGATGAACGAGATGAAGTGATTTGAGCGGTTTGCTCGGGTGTAGCGCCAGCCAACAAAGAGTGAAAAAGGGTTAAACATCGACTGGCGAATTCCTGGAAAATTGATTGGAGTATAAGTTAACAATTCTGATCGCTTGAGTGAACCTAAATCAGGGAGTATTAAGCGATTAACATTTAAAATCACCGATGAAACTACTATTCTCTGCACAGCTCATCGTTAAGGTTCTTGAAAACATGTTCGATAACAAACAACTTCACCATATTGGAATAGCGGCTGGCTTGATCGGCCTAGGCTGCTGGTATCTGGTTGCTGAGCGTCTATCACTGTTCAGCCTGATCACAGAGCAGTTCCCGGAATCTCACAAAGGCGCAGGTTTAATGGTCGCGATTATGGTCGTCATGACCCCGGGCTTCTTCATATGGAAGCATTACAACCGTTGGCTAGAGAAGCGCTTGAATATAAAGGGCAAGTATTACGAGGACGGATTCTTTAAAGAGAAAGGCGAAAAATAGATTACTTTGGCAGTCTAATGGTTAACTGGCCTGAACTTTGTTGAAGTTCTAAGTGCTTAAGAAAACTCATCCCTAGTAGGACGATCTGACTGTCGAGCTCAGGCACAATCATCGCGGGCACATTGCTCATGGAGAGCCCACCCAAGCTAACCTCCTCTAGCTGAGTCAGATCAACAGCTACTCTTCCGTTAGCGGTTAGAGCAAAACTTTTACCCTGACGTGGCAATGAGAGCTCGTTGGCCAAAGAACCTGGTAGTGATACGTAGGTTGCACCAGTATCGACAACAAAAGAGACAGGGTGGCCGTTAATAGCTCCTGGTGCTCGATACTGTCCTTTTCGATCCGCTATCAGGCGAACCTGATCCGCTCCGTTCGCCAAAGATAATTGTGAATTGGGATTATCACGTTGCTCTAAATAAGCATTAAAGCCATAGGTCAGCATTACCAGAATGAGTATCCAGGTCATATGCGCAGAAAAACGGGCCATTTTACGTTGTGTGTTGGGAATCTTATCCACCCTAATTCTCTCTAAAAAAGCGCTCTCTGTTTATCAATCAGATCATTAAAGCTGGCACCTAGAAAGGGCAATACCGTATCAGCGACCGGCTCCAACTGTTTAGACACATAGTGTTGATAATCAATAATTGAGGTACGACAGATGGTAGGCTCTGGACCGTTTATGGTCATCACGTATTCGATAGGGTCACCTCGCCCTAAGCGCACATTTAAACCTTGCTTCTCTAGGTATAATTGCATTTTTTTAGCCGCTTTCACATGCGGCGGATTAATGGCTTGATAGCCTTCCAGTGGTCGCCTCAAACGACGACGATAGGTTAATAGATGATCCGTTTTGCCGCTGAGCACTTGTTCAGTGGTCTCAACGACCAGATCACGCCAGGACTCGTCATTAAATATTCTGGACAGCAATTCCGTCTGGAATTTTTTGGCCAATGGCGTCCAGTCAGATCGAACCGTCTCCAACCCTTTAAAGACTAATTGATCTGCACTGGCCGACGCTTTAAGACCAGCGTAACGCTTCTTTGTTCCCTTTTCTGAGTGTCGCATGGTTGGCATCAAAAAGCGTTTGAAATGACTCTCGTATTGCAGCTCAAGCGCACTCTCAACACCGTACTGCTGTTTAAGATGCTCTCGCAACCAACGGTTAGCTTGATCAGCCAATTCAGACCCGTAATGCGCCACACCGCTCTCTTGGTAGTGATCGCCTAACCAGACAAAGACAGAGTCGGTATCCCCGTAGATAACCTGATGACCATGTTCAGATTCAAACCACTGAGCGGTTTTTTGCAGGAGCTCGTGCCCTCTCAACGTAATCGCGCCAGACAAGTTCTGGTCATAGAAACGACACACATTTGAGCCTAATACTCCGTAACAGGCATTCATCTGTATTTTTATCGCTTGTGACAAAGCTGAGTTTCCCTGTGCTTTGGCTCGATCACGAGCTAACCAGAGCTCTTCAATAATTGCCGGAAGAATCGCCACATCGGCATTGAACTGTGCACCAAAAAAGCCAGGCACTAACGACTGCTCTGAGGCGTCATTCGCCAAGGCGAGTGCTAAAGGATCCACTGAAAAGGTGCGAATAATGCTTGGGTATAGACTCTTAAAATCGAACACTAAAACATTACGATAGAGACCGGGCTTAGACTCCATGACAAAACCACCAGGCACAGAAAGATCACTGCGACCGGAGGCATAGGGAGGGGCCACATAACCAGCACGATGCAATTTAGGCAGGTACAGATTATCGAATGCGGCTTGGGAGCCACCTACTTTATCTAAAGCTAAACCGGTAAGACGAGATCGTTCAATTAAATATTCAAGCAACTCAGCTTTTTTGAATATCTCTAGCACCAATCGACAATCTTCAATGTTATAGGTCGCTAATGCTTGCTTATCCTCTCTAAAAAGCTGCTGTATTTTTTCGCCTCGATCGTAAGGGTTATCAATCGCTTTACCACGACCCAACAGTGCCTGAGCGACGCTCTCTAGACTGAAACTATCAAACTGCCACGTAGCCCCTTTTAAGGTTTCGATGCCATCGATAGCGACACGCCCTGCAATTCGACTGAACCAACGACCATTCTGCCCAACATCGACATGCATCTCACTGCCATCACGTCCGAGGTGGAGCCTTATACGATTGGCCTTAGCTCTTCGAGATAACACGCGCAGATCAAAGCCAATCAAATTCCAACCAACGAGCAAATCAGGATCCCACTCAGCCACTACTTCTACAAAGCGTTGAAGTAAGCCTCGCTCATCCGGACAGCTTTCACACCAGGCCAAATTGGGTGCTTCACCATTGAACAGCACTAAGCTCTGATCGCTCTGCTGCATTCCAATAGAGAGCAGCTGATTAGCATTTAACGTCGTTTCGATGTCTAACGAGAGAAGTTTTAAATCGGGTGTGAAATCATAGGGGCGCAACTCAACCCCTTTATCAGTTTCGTACTGAACAGCCCCTGTTCGAATAAACCGCTCCATCAGGTAGCGATCAACCGGTCTTATATCCTCTTCCATAAGAGCAATCTGTTCTGCCTCGAGCCGTTTCAACACCTCCCAGTAGACTTTTAAGCTCTGGCAGTAGAGACCCATGACCGGTTTCAGTGAGAGTGATTTGAGATCTAATTGTCGCAGTGTCCAGCCCGACATATCTTTCAGGCAGGACTCAATTGCCGGCTGATCAGACGCGAAAACAAAACAGACCGCTTCTGCCTTGGTGATAGTAATAGCATGGGCACCCTCCACTCCTGTTAACCAGAAAGTGTATGCAATGCCCTGTGAGCCGTCTCGCTGAGTACGAGTTAAGGGGAAGCCATTGATAGGCATAGGATGCTAGACACCGAACGGGGTGACGACCTCTAGCTCGGGGAAGTGAGCCAGTAGATCACTTAAAGACTCTTTCTGGAAAAGAAGCTTTAAGTTAGGACCCGCATCCATTGTGAAATAGACTTCCATTCCCTGCTCACGCAGATGCCATACCTTGTGCATCGCCTCTAACGACTCTGGCTGCCAATAGACTAGCGGTGGCCAGCTGGATGCAAAAGTGGCATGCATCGACATAGCGTTATGCTCTGCAGTAGAGCCCAACAGAGTGAAGTCCTTCTCTACGATAGCCTGATGCAGTTTTAAAAGATCGGCATTCGCTTGTGCGGGCCAACTGTTGTAGAGGTGAGAGGTCTCTTTAGTGCGTTGCATTCCTGATCGGCTATCCACTGACTTCTCGCCAACATCAACTTTAACCAATCCGATGCGCAGCTCATCCCAGGTCGCGTCGATTGGGTGTGCATGACTGTCCAAGCCATCTTCACGATGCCCCATGTGCCACTCTACAAATCCATTAAAGATGGATCGACACGCACTACCACTTCCCATACGAGCGATCATGGAAAGTGCTTCATTAGAAAGGTGCAGCGAAAGAGCATCGTTCATCGCTAACGTCAGAGCAGCAAACCCAGAGGCAGAGGAAGCCAGACCAGCCGCTGTAGGAATATTATTTCGAGTCTCAACTTTAAAAGCGAGTGACTTGTTGCCACGAAACAGATCAATGAACTGACTTACACGACGAGCAAACTGTGAGTCGTGATGCATCTGTTGACCGTTTAACCACACCTCATCAATCGGCTGATCAATAGGGGTTACTCGAGTTCTAGACCCCAAGTCGTTCAATGAGACAGAGAGTGATGGGTTGATCGGTAAGTTAAGCTCAGCATCACGCTTACCCCAGTACTTACACAGAGCGATGTTACTTGGAGCAAAGTGTTCCGATGAGGCAGAAACAGGCCCCAACTCGGGAAGCACTTTAGACAGTACATCTTGCTTAGTAATCACACTCACTCCTGTTTTAGACCTTCACTGTGAATTGAGACGGGTAGATGTTGGTAGGGTATTTCTGAAGGGTTCGTCAAACCTAACGAAATAACAGAGTCACCCAAACCAGACCCTGAAATCTTAGCACCCAGAACACCAGACTGCTGACGCATCCTAAATTGCAGATCCGCTAAATTAGCATCACACACACCCAGCGCATCCATTAGTCCTGAGTATTGATCCATCAATAGACCTACACGGTTCCACTCTTGTGACACTATCGCTTCTTCTGCTGCTCGAGTCACCTGCCCCATTAACTGATAGATCGAGGCGTAGATAGCGGGGGCGGTGTCTGCTCTCTGATTAACCAATTCAATCACCTCGGGGGTTTTCATCTTGTAACCGACGTAGAAGAGATCAATATCAGGAGTGCCTTTCAGTTGACGTACCTTAGCACCTTTCATCTCGTAGGCGATCAATCCACCCCAAATTGAAGCGGCTAAATCGGTCCCAGAGCCACGACCGGATTGCACACTGTGAACTGTCTTTAGAGCCAAATTAAAGACATCTTCTTTGGTCGCATGCTCTCCACAAAAAGTTAACAGGCAAGCAACCGTTGAAGCAGTAACTGCGGCGGATGAACCCAAACCCACTTGTTCTGAAAACTCACTGGTAACGTTTAAATCAAAGCCCTGTTTTAACTTCGACTGACACAACTGAATGGCGGCGACCATGAAGCTAAAAGTCGAGTCTTCGGACAACTCACTTAAAGTACTCTGGTAACAACCCAGCTCCGACTCAATAGTCACTATATCATCGACACGAAGTGTCAATGAGACACTCAATCGGTTGCCAACGGCCAATGCTATGGCGGGTTGATCATGCAGGATGGCATGTTCACCCATCAACATAAGGTTACCGGGCGCTGAAAAACGAATCATCGATCGCCTCCCAGACTCACACCCAAACCATCGGACTCAACTCGTCCCCAGCGCATGAAATTCGGCAGTTTCAGTGCATCCGGTGTTTGATTAGGAAGGAAGGCAAGCACCAATCCACCTGCATCACCCGATACTGCGCCAGCACCTGCAATTTTTGCGGCACCGCCTAATCGCTCGATCTGTTCAATCAATGCGGTTACTCGGGCGGGTACAACTCCGATTCGGTTTAACAGGCGGTGGTTATCTTGAATGGCCATGGAGAGCTGATCGAGATCGGTTTGAGCCGCTTCGATTCGATGGGTCACATCAGCAAACTCGCTCCATATATCCGACTGCTCAAACTGGGTTCTAACACGCTCGACACAAACACCGGTGCTGGTTGCTGGAGTTCCAGTGAATATCCAATACCAGTGCTGGTTAAAAATGTCCGGCAACTCACCCAATCGAACCGCTTGATCTTGCTCAACCTTAACTAAACCGCCCATTGTGACCGTCGCTGCATCAATCAAGCTGCCGCGGCCATGCTGTAGACGTTCACAATGTCGCACTTGCTCAATTAAGGTGGGTAGATCTTCATGTTTAGAGAATAGCTTCAACAGAGCCGCTAGCAGAGCCGCAGAGGACCCCATACCGGCACCCACAGGAATACCCGATTGAATATCGAATTTACCGCGAGGAATACGTTCAAGATTACCTAGGATGCGAGCCACATCAACGGTGTAGAAAATCAGTTCTGCTGGTCGAGAGAATATCTCGCTGATGGCACGTTCACCTCTAAGGTACCCCTCAAACGCTGCATCCAATTTATGACGTAGACTGGAAATTTTCTCCAGCGCCATCTCATGAGCTTTGTCCGGAGCAAACCAGCTAAGTCGGGGCAGAAGATCTGGAGTGAAATTTACGGTTAAACGCTGTTTAACTGAGAATGCGAGTGCGGGAGCACCGTAAACCACAGAGTGCTCACCACTTAAAATAATCTTTCCGGGAGCACTCGCAACCGACATGACTAGCGTTCTACATACTCACGTTTGTGATCGCTAATCGCCGCTAAACGGAAACGCCCCTGGGTGTCAGGCTCGATCACATGCTGCCCACCATCACGTGGGTCTGGGTAACGGTAAAGAGTGAGATACTCTTCGTAGCTCAATTCGGTGCGATCTTTTAACAACTCAGCGTGGCGTTCTGTGTTCAAAGCCGATTGATAACCAGACACGACCTTCGCGGTAAAGAACTCACTGACTGAGCCCGATCCATAACTAAAGAGCCCGATGCGTTTATTAGTCAAATCCTCTTCGAGCCGTTCAAGAAGAGAGCAGAGCCCAATATACATAGACGCGGTGTAACAGTTACCAATCAAACGGTTGTAGATAAGTGTTGGTTCAATCTGAGCGGCTAGCTCTTCTGGGGTTTGGCCCGTTTTATTAACACGAGCCAACTGTGAGTGAGCTTTCTGTGCCATCTTGCCAAACGGAAGGTGGTAGCAGAAATAGTCGATATCACCATAGCGTACTGAACTCTCTTCACAGAAGTTTTCCCAGCTACGCTTTAACGATGTTAGGTAGATTTTTGTCGAGTATTTGCCATCCACCAGTGCGGTTGTACGGTAGTTGGGGCGCCAAAAATCCATTACATCTTCAGTGTGGGTACCCGATTCAGGTTCAATTTCTAGAATCCTTGGGTTCGCTTTGATCAGCATGGCAACTGCACCACAACCCTGAGTTGCTTCGCCTGGAGAGTCCAGATCGTAACGTGCCACATCAGAGGCGATCACAAGCACCTGTTTGCTAGGGTTACGGGCAACCAGTGCACAAGCCATTTGCACGGCGGCAGTCGCGCTGTAACAGGCATGCTTGAGCTCTACCACTCGACAACGGCTATTCAAACCCAAAAGGCGATGCACATAGACACCAGCCGCCTTGGACTGATCAATACCGGTCTCAGTGGCAAAAAGAATCGTAGAGATGGCATCCGTTCCAATGCGTTCGACAATCGGTAGCGCAGCGTTAGCTGCAAGCGTGACGATATCCTCATCATGGGCCGCCATCGCCATCTTCTCTTGACCGATACCATCGTAATACTTGTTCGGGTCAGTGCCTTGACGTTCAGCCAGCGTGCGCAAATCGAGGTAGTAGCTCGATGTAAAAAAGCTGATTTCGTCGATACCTACGGACATACTCTGATCAAATCCTTAAAACTGTTCGATGATGAGCGCTCGCTGACCCTTGAGCGCTTCAGTACTAGGCACACCTAATAGAAACAGTGCCGTTATATATTCACGTTTGATACGTTCAATTACGTCTACAACCGCTTCAGTGGATTGCATAGCAGGTTGCAATAGAGGGGCTGCGAATCCCCCCAACGAGGCGCCGAGTATAACAGACTTAGCAAGATCAATCCCATTGCGCAGCCCACCGCTAGCAATCAATGTACTCTTATCTTGCCAAGGCTGGCATTGATCTAATGCCACTGGAGTCGGCAACCCCCAATCCTGGAACAACAGTCCTAGATCATCTTGATCACGACGATGGTGTTCAATACGACTCCACGAGGTCCCTCCACTGCCGGCCACATCGAAGTAGCGGACACCGGCTTGGTAACCAAGCTCTAAATCGGCAGCTGATAAACCAGAACCAACCTCTTTTAACCAGACAGGAACGGACAAACCCTCGACCACCTGCTGGATCTGCTCCGCCAAATTGGCGAAATTTCGATCACCCTCCGGCTGAATAGCCTCCTGCAGAGGGTTCAAGTGAAGGTAGAGAGCATCCGCTTTGAGAAGATCAACCGCAGCCTGACACTGCTCCAGCGAAAAGCCATAGTTAAGCTGCACTGCGCCGACGTTACCAATTAATAGCGCATTAGGAGCAACCGATCGAAGATCGAAACTACTTTTAGCTGAATCATCACTAAACATCACTCGCTGCGAACCCACCGCCATCGCTACACCACAACGCTCGGCGGCTTCAGCAAGATTTCGGTTTACTGTTCGAATCAATTCATGATCACCACCGGTCATGGACGAAATGAGTAGCGGGAAACTGAGAGACTTTCCGAGCAGCTCAATTGATGGGTCTATCTGGTCGTAATTGAGTTCTGGCAAGGCCCTATGGGTTAACTTGATACGATCGAAGTAGCGCGCATCACGATCGGTCTCTGCATCCTGCAGAATCGCATTGATGTGCTCAATCTTTCGATCGTTAGTCAATTGACTCATTTGCGTTCCATCTGCAAGTGAGACTGCATCAGCTCACCCGGGTTAGTCTGTGCAGCGATTAGCGACAACTCACCGCAAAGAACCGTAGCACCACAGATCGCCGCCAATCGTCTAGCATTGGCCCCAGGTTCACGATCGTCTCGACAACCAAGGCGTTCTAAATTCTCTTCAACAAAATCGATCCCTTTGCCGTTACCGACACTGCCCACAATAAGGTTTGGTAGTGTACAGCTGAAGTAGAGATCACCGTTGCGAACTTCTGTATGAACAACGCCTTGTGAGCCTTCAATGATGTTGGCTGCATCCTGCCCTGTCGCTAAGTAAAAGGCGAGCAACATATTGGCATAGTGAGCATTGGCACTGCGCAAACCACCCGCAATCATTGTACCGATCAAATTTTTCTTGATGTTTAGATCAACAATCTTCTCAGGCGTTGAATGAAGGCGGCGCTCGACAATATCGCGTGGAATTACTATTTCACAGACCACATATTTACCACGTCCAAGAATGCCATTAACCGCGGTTGCCTTCTTATCGGAACAGTAGTTGCCCGATATGGAACTGTATTGCAGGTGTGGATACTCTGTCAGAATCCATGGAATCAAATGGTCAGCAGCATTGGTCACCATATTGTGGCCGGACGCATCACCCGTCGTAAATTCTAAGCGAAGGTAGATAAGGTTACCGATCACCTGTGAATTAAGATCGATTAACTTGGCAAAACGGCTCGACTTAGCGACAACCTCGTTGAGATCATCCATTCTATCTTTGAGAGACTGAATCGCTTGATGTGCTGCATAGGCATCTTCTGCTTCAAGCAAAATTGAGCGGGTCATACGCTCATCAATCACACTGACCTTAATCCCCTCTTCACAGAGAGTAGAGATGCGTGCGCCACGGCCGACGGATGGCCATAGAGGAGTTTCATAGGTAGCGAGAGGAACACTCAACTTCTCTTCAATCAGATGACCTGACAGTTTCATCGGACCAACCCAGCGCATTGGGATCGGAGCTTGAAGAATTTTGTGTGTTTTCATCCGTTGAAAATCCAATAAAAAAGGGTTGTAGTAACAACCCTTTAGGTTCAAAAACTAACTAAGATCAATTTTATCGATCACATCTACCCGATGCAATTGATTGAACTCATTACAGAACAAAAGAGATCACTAAAAAAA
>CATEEE010000215.1 GCA_949499045.1 Marinobacterium sp. xm-d-530
ATGGGTTTAAAAAGAAGCATTCGAAAGTCCCTGTAGTTGAGAAGCCTTTTAGCAGTTCAGTCATACAAGCCGCTTTACAGTCGTTGAAGAGTTAACAGTAATAAGCAGCGTCGGAGTTAATGGATGACGGTTAACGATTCAAACACGACATTATCGCTGATCCGAAGAATGGTAAATTTGATTCTTAAAGAGAGTTGATGAACGCATAATATTATTGCTTACTGTGAATGTTTTGAGACTACATTAAAGTTATGAGGCATATTTGGCACAGTTTTTGCTTATTTATTAGCATTGTAAGTAAGACAAGCTATAAGAGGTTTCAATTATGACAGTTTCAAAACATTCATCCGAGGCTATACTCAAGCGTAACAACGTTCACATTATCGGGCACGGCAATCGTCCGCTAGTTCTTGCACATGGCTTCGGCTGCGACCAAAAAATGTGGCGCTTTTTGACACCTCTGCTCGAGTCGGATTATCGTATCATCTTATTCGATTACACGGGTTCTGGAAAATCCGATGTATCGAACTATGACAAAGCACGTTACTCAAAACTTCAGGGCTATGCTGAGGATGTGATTGAAATATGCGACGCACTTGCCGTCAGCGATGTAGTGTTTGTCGGGCACTCGGTCAGCTCAATCATTGGGATACTTGCAGCCAACAATCGACCAGATCTTTTTGCCCAGCTCGTGTTGGTTTGCCCATCTCCGTCTTTTATGAATTTTGAGCCAGAATATCGTGGTGGTTTTGAGCGTGAAGATCTCGAAGAACTTTTGAGTCTTATGGATAAAAACTATATTGGATGGGCAAACTATTTGGCACCACTCGTAATCGGTACCCAACCGAACGAAGAATTTACCAAAGAACTATCCGACAGTTTTTGCTCCACAGACCCAAACTATTTAAAACCCTTCGCTCGGGCGACATTTTTGTCTGACCACCGGGCTGATTTAAGCAAAACAAAGCATCGCACATTAATACTTCAAAGTGAGAGGGACACGCTGGCTTCGGTTGAAGTTGGTCATTACATGGCCACTCAAATCCCATCATCTAAAATAGATGTTATTGACGCTACAGGGCACTGTCTGCATATGACTGATCCAAACTCTGTCTATGACTCAATGAGTCGATTCATTGCGGAAACAGAGGTGAAATAGTGTCTGACTCATTCCCCTGTGGATTGATGGTAACTGACATAACGTCGCGACGCGTGAGGTACGCCAATATTTATCTTTACAAATTAATTGGCCGTCAGCCCTCTGATGACCCAATTGAGGTGCTAGAGCAAATATTCACCAAAGCTTCTCTAATTTTCACCGATAGCTACCTATACCCTATGCTGTTATCGGAGGGTAAGTGCGACGAGAGATTATTAACAATCATGCACGTTAACGGGGACCGAATCCCTGTTGTTGTTAATCTTGAGGTGAAGGGCGAGAATCAAGCCGCCTGGTGCATCATGCCTGCGGTGGAGCGCAACACCCTCTATCAAGAGCTTTTGACTGCCCGAGAGGTGCTGGAGACACAACTGGAGCGCCAGCGTCAAATGTTTGCAGTCATTGGACATGAGCTGCGTACTCCAGTGGCTAGCTTGAACATGTTGTTAGGGCAAACGCCAGAGAGTGGGTGTACAGAGCAGGATAAAACTCAGCTACGCCAAATTTCGGAACACTGTTTGCGAGTTCTTGATGATCTGCGATTTGTTGTTGATCCGAATCAAGCCAAAACGATTGATATCAAAGCGCAACCAGTTTCTGAGGTGGTCAGATCAGTTGTTCACTCTCTCTATCCCCTCCTAGCTGAGTATAAGCAGCACTGTGATGTACGAGTTGATGGTCTGCACTGGCGTGTGAAGCATAATTCAAAGGCTGTCCGACAGATTGTTACTAACTTGATCAAGAATGCGGTGCTGCACTCAGGTGCCACGCAAATCGGAGTTGAGGGCTTTTGCGAGGTTAAAGAAAATTTGGCGGAAATAACCGTTTGCGTGTCTGATGATGGTTGCGGTGTCGACTCTGAGTTGCAGGACAAACTATGGGAAGCCTTCTCTCGCGGTGAAACAGATTCAGATGGAACAGGACTTGGCTTGTACATTTCAAGCGAGTTGGCGAAACAAATTGGTGGTACGCTTGACTATAAAGAGGCTGTAGAGGGGGGGAGCAGGTTTACACTCAGTTTTGATGCGGAGGTTTGTGATGATGTTGTTCCTGCTCCGGTCGAAACTCAGACCGATCTATCGGTCATATTAAATAAACGAATTCTTTTGGCGGAAGACAACGAGACAATCCGGTTGATAACCGAAAAAATATTAACGGCGGCTGGGGCTTTGGTAACTTCAGCTTGCGATGGTAAGTCAGCGCTGCAGTGTTACGTTGAAGATCGCCAGAAGTTTGATCTCATCTTTACGGATATAATGATGCCAGAAATGAATGGTTACGAGCTCACAACAGCGCTCCGTCTCGATGGGTGTAAGCTCCCCATCTTGGGTATTACTGCGGCCACGATAGGCGAGGAACAAAAGCGACTCCTAGAGGCTGGTGCAGATCATGTTTTATCCAAGCCCATTAGTTTAAAGGCTCTTTATGATGTGTTACCTATGGAATGAGGTAGGTTTCATTAAAGCCTAGGCTAATTTTTGTGCGCTATAAAGATTGATGAAAGTAATAAATGTAAAGCACTGCAACAGCAGAAAACTTCGAGTATTTAGCTTCTAAGGCTAGTCAATTAGAACGGTCTTAATTCTTGCGGGAGCCCTGAGTCGAACGGTCAGTTAGCGACCCAAA
>CATEEE010000216.1 GCA_949499045.1 Marinobacterium sp. xm-d-530
CCTTTAGGACATACATTCACACAGTTCATGATGCCGTGGCAGCGGAATACGCTGAATGGGTCATCAAGCTCTGCAAGACGTTCGTTAGTCGCTGTATCACGGCTGTCGGCTAGGAAACGGTAAGCCTGTAGGAGACCTGATGGGCCTACAAACTTATCTGGGTTCCACCAGAACGACGGACAAGAGGTTGAACAACAAGCACACAGGATACACTCGTAAAGACCATCCAGTTCGGCACGCTCTTCAGGAGTCTGAAGGCGCTCGATCGCTGGAGCGGGAGTATCATTGATCAAGAATGGCTTGATCTTCTCGTACTGCTTGTAGAACTGACCCATGTCGACAACCAAGTCACGGATAACCGGTAGACCTGGAAGTGGACGAAGAACCAGCTTGTCGTTCTTAACCACTTCAGAAAGAGGGGTAATACAGGCAAGACCGTTCTTACCGTTCATGTTCAGACCATCAGAGCCACAAACGCCCTCACGACAAGAACGACGGAATGTCATTGATGTATCTTTCTCTTTGAGAAGGTGTAGAAGATCCAACACCATGATGTCCTTACCACCAGGGATATCGATCTGAATATCCTGCATGTAGGGAGCATCATCAATCTCAGGGTTGTAACGATAAACACTTACTAGCATCGTAACGACTCCTTAATATGTACGAACTTTAGGTGGGAACGCTTCCATGGTCTTCGGAGCGAAGTTCACAGCACGTTTGCCCAGCGATTTCGTTTGTGGGTAGTAAACTGAGTGACACAACCAGTTCTCATCATCACGCTCAGTAAAGTCGTTACGGGCATGTGCACCGCGAGACTCTTTACGCTCGTAAGCGGCAATGGCAGTTGCTTCAGCTACTTCCATTAGGTTCTCAAGCTCAAGCGCTTCAAGACGAGCCGTGTTGAATGAACCAGTCTTATCTTCAAGGTATACGTTCGCTACACGCTCACGGATTGCCTTAAGTTTGGTTAGACCTTCCTGCATCGCATCACCGTCACGGAATACACCGAAGTAAAGCTGCATGCACTGCTGAAGATCTTTACGGATATCCGCAACTTTCTCACCGCCAGTCGAGCTGTTTAGGCGGTTAAGACGAGCCATCGCTGCCTCGATCTCTTCTTCAGTAGCATCTTTAACTTCATAACCTTCACGCATCTGCTGTTCGATCTGAAGACCTGCAGCACGACCGAAGACAACCAAGTCTAGCAATGAGTTACCACCTAGGCGGTTAGCACCGTGGACTGATACACAAGCAACCTCACCACAAGCGAATAGACCTTCAACAATCTTATCTTCGCCTGTTTCAGGGTTCGGATTGATAACCTGACCACCGATGTTAGTTGTTACACCACCCATCATGTAGTGACAGGTTGGAACCACTGGAATAGGCTCTTTAACAGGATCCGCCGCAGCGAATGTCATTGAAAGCTCACAGATACCTGGTAGACGTGAGTGAAGGACCTCTTCACCAAGGTGATCAAGCTTCAAGTAGACGTGATCACCATCTGGGCCACAACCACGGCCTTCAAGAATCTCTAGGATCATTGAACGCGCCACAACGTCACGACCTGCAAGGTCTTTAGCGTTGGGTGCGTAACGCTCCATGAAACGTTCACCGTCTTTATTGACTAGGTAACCACCTTCACCACGACAACCTTCTGTTACAAGTGTACCTGCACCAGCGATACCGGTTGGGTGGAACTGCCACATCTCCATATCCTGTGCAGCAATGCCAGCACGAAGTGCCATGCCCATGCCGTCACCAGTATTGATCAGTGCGTTCGTCGTCGACGCGTAGATACGACCAGCACCACCTGTTGCTAGTACAGTCGCTTTTGCTTTGATGTAAACGGTTTCACCCGTTTCGATACAGATCGCAATACAACCGACAACAGCGCCGTCTGCATTCTTAACAAGATCGACTGCAAACCACTCGTTTAGGAAGGTAGTACCTGACTTCATGTTCGCTTGGTAAAGCGTGTGAAGCAGTGCGTGACCGGTACGGTCTGCAGCGGCACAAGTACGAGCAGCCTGACCACCTTCACCAAAGTTCTTAGACTGACCGCCGAAAGGACGTTGGTAGATACGACCTGTCTCAGTACGTGAGAAAGGAAGACCCATGTGGTCTAGTTCGAATACGGCACGAGGGCCAACAGAACACATGTATTCGATCGCGTCTTGGTCACCAATGTAGTCAGAACCCTTAACGGTATCGTACATATGCCAGCGCCAATCGTCGTTTGGATCCGCACTTGCGATTGCACAAGTAATACCACCCTGTGCAGAGACTGTGTGTGAGCGTGTTGGGAACACTTTAGTGACACACGCAGTGTTTAAACCTGACTGTGCAAGTTGAAGTGCAGCGCGCATACCTGCACCGCCACCACCGACAACAATTGCATCAAATGTAAGCGTACGTAGCTTAGACATCTATTAAACCCCCCAAAGAATCTGTATTCCCCACACCACGTAAACGAACGCGAGTAGGCCACATGCAGACTGGAATACGAAACGAATGCCAGTTGGTTTAATGTAGTCAGTAGAAATTGACCACATACCAATCCAGGCATGCGCAACCAATGAAAGCAGCGTTAGAAGAGTGAAGATACGCATTGCAGTACCGTCAAACAGTGCTGACCACTGGTTGTAATCTAGTTCAGGGTTAAGCAGCATGTAGCCGATCATAAAGATGGTGTAAGCTGCAAGGACAACGGCAGTAACACGCTGCATCATCCAATCGTAGAGGCCGCTTCGGCCAAAGCTTGTTACTGAAGTTACCATACCCAAACTCCTGCTAGCACAATTGAGACAGCTGAAATCGCAAGCGTTGCTTTTGCAGCCGCATTGCCTGATTCGATCTCTTCACAGTAACCCGCATCCATAACAAGGTGCTTGATACCTGCAAAGAAATGGTACAGAAGCGCAGACAACAGACCCCAAGCGATAAACTTGGCAATAAATGATTCTGTTAGTAATGCAGCTGCTGCATCAAAACCCTCTTGAGACTCAAGAGATAGGCTCAGTGCGTACATCATGAAAATGGTACCGACAAATAGAATCAGACCAGTGACACGGTGCAGAATTGAAGTCACAGCCGGTAGTGGCTGCTTAATGGTTCTCAAATCGAGATTGACAGGTCGTTTTTTGTTCACGGCTCTAGTTCACACTTATGTGCCCTCTCCGGGGCCTCGTTTACTAGTAAGTACCTGATTCGGTAGTGACTGGGTCAACTACTCAGGACGACGATTAAAACTGCACGTTATGACAAATATTCATATCTATATTCGCATATTGCAGCGCGCAATTTTCGGAGGCTGATTATAACAATTGACAAGCTTTTGACAATCAATCTAAGGCCCTATTAGCCAATGGTTTAATAGGGCTATGTACAGTTCCGACGCTATCCATACGCCAGAGCGCATAAATTCGACTTATAGCTTTTTGTCCTTACTTTATAGCTTTTGCACTGCAACAATTGGCAATTGACAATCACTTTGGGCTCACTATAGTGATCAGGCCTTAAAGAGTTCTGAGCCAACCTCAGAAGACCTCTAAGATGCTTAATTACCCATATTAAGCAGTAACGGAAATAGATAGGAGCCAACCATGGCTGATAAAAAAGCTCGTCTCGTAGTAGACGGTGTAGATAAAGAGATCGAACTGCCGGTTTATCACGGCACTGAAGGTCCAGATGTTGTTGACGTTCGCCCACTAACAGGTGAAGGCCTGTTCACTTACGATCCTGGTTTTGTATCAACAGCCTCTTGTGAATCAAAAATCACATACATTGATGGCGCTAATGGTGTTCTTCTTCACCGCGGTTACCCAATCGAAGAGCTTGCCGAGCACTCAGATTATCTAGAAGTGTGTTACCTCCTTCTAAATGGAGAACTCCCTACTCCAGAGCAGAAAGCTAAATTTGACTACACTGTGAACCAACACACCATGGTTCATGAGCAACTTAGCACGTTCTACAACGGTTTCCGCCGTGACGCTCACCCAATGGCGATCATGTGTGGTGTTGTTGGCGCTCTATCTGCTTTCTACCACGACTCATTGGATATTAATGATCCTCATCACCGTGAAGTCTGCGCATACCGCCTCATCGCTAAAATGCCGACACTGGCGGCGATGTGTTACAAGTTCTCAATCGGCCAGCCATTCATCTACCCACGTAATGACCTTGGCTACGCAGATAACTTCCTACGCATGATGTTTGCGACACCTTGTGAAGATTACAAAATCAACCCTGTGCTTTCTCGCGCAATGGATAAGATTTTCACACTTCATGCTGACCACGAGCAGAACGCTTCTACTTCAACGGTTCGCCTTGCAGGTTCATCTGGTGCAAACCCGTTTGCATGTATCGCAGCAGGTATCGCAGCACTTTGGGGCCCTGCTCACGGTGGAGCAAACGAAGCAGTACTCAAGATGCTGGCAGAGATCGGTTCTGTAGAGAACATCCCAGCGTTCATCGAAAAAGCGAAAGATCCTAACGATCCATTCCGCCTAATGGGCTTTGGTCACCGCGTTTACCGCAACTTTGACCCACGCTCACGCGTCATGAAACAGACTTGTGATGAAGTACTGGCTGAACTCGGCATCACTGATGATCCAATGCTAGATATCGCTAAAGAGCTTGAGCGAATCGCACTGGAAGATGAATACTTCGTTAGCCGTAAACTTTACCCTAACGTTGATTTCTACTCAGGTATCATCCTGAAAGCGATCGGTATCCCTACTTCAATGTTTACCGTAATCTTCGCTCTGTCTCGTACCATCGGTTGGATCTCTCACTGGAACGAGTTCCACTCAAGCCCGAACAAGATCGGTCGTCCACGCCAGCTATACACTGGTGCGCCTAAGCGCAAGCACCCACGTGCTTAATTGCTTTAAAAACGACGCATAAAAAAACCCCGCAGTAGCGGGGTTTTTATTATCTATTACTAGATATTCATTGGTGCTGTGTACGCATCAACGGTGAGCTAAATACCTGCTGTAAAGCACGGTGATTAACAACCTGAGCTGCTGCTTTAGCCAATTTCTTCTCAGCCTGAACAACAAGTGCTGCCAATTCAGAGCGACGAATCTGTTTTGCATTCCACTCCACAAGAGCGATTTTTTCTGATTCGCTGAGGTCATTGCTGTCTAGAAGTTCTAGAAGTGTTTTTTGATCAAGGATCTGTGACATGAGGTCATCCTCCGCTATTTAATTAAGTTGGTACTAATGTATTAGACCAAGGTATTAGTCGGCAAGAGATGCTTTTTCACAGAGTAGTTGAGTTAAATTCAACTTAACCTTTTTTCCGAAGTGCCAGTGACTGACTTCAGTCTGTCACCTGCTGTGTAAGATATTTACCAAGTCAACGGTGAAACCGAGTAGCGGGTGACAGGCTAAAGCCAGTCACCATACTTCGTAGATGAATATAATACCGGTGACTGGCTTTAGCCTGTCACCATAGTTCGTAGATGAATATGATACCGGTGACTGGCTTTAGCCTGTCATCCACTCTGTAATCAAACTCAACAAATAAAAAAGCGAGCCTATGGCTCGCTTTTCATTTAAGAGATCATCTCAATTACCCAGCAATCATCCCGTTCTCACGCATGATCCCTTCGATCTCTGGCAAGCTTGCTGGATCATCGATGGTTGATGGCACTGTGTACTCTTGGCCATCAGCAATCTGACGCAATAGCTTACGCAGGATCTTACCTGAACGAGTCTTCGGTAGACGCTTAACGACTGCTGTGCGCTTGTAACAGGCAATTGGGCCAATCTCTTTACGGATATTGGCGACCAACTCAGCTGAAAGTTGCTCATCTGAGATATCAACACCATCTTTCAAAATGACGAGACCAACAGGCTCTTGGCCCTTAAGCTGCTCAGATATACCGATTACAGCACACTCTGCAACCGCTGGATGCGCGGCTACAATCTCTTCCATCTCACCTGTTGAGAGACGGTGACCCGCAACGTTAATGACATCATCGGTACGCCCCATAATGAAGACATAGCCATCTTCATCTTTATAACCGCCATCACCCGAGGTGTAGAAGCCTTCTACATCTGAAAGGTAGCCCGATTTGAAGCGATCAAAGTCTCCCCAAACAGTTGGCAGACAACTTGGTGGAAGTGGCAGTTTGATGGCGATAGAGCCTTGCTGACCCGTTGGAAGCTCATTACCCGCTTCGTCAACAATCTGCACATTAAAGCCTGGGCTTGGCAGTGTTGCTGAACCTGCTTTAGGCGGCATCGGCTCAACACCCATCAAGTTGCCACAGATCGCCCAACCCGTCTCTGTCTGCCACCAGTGGTCAATAACAGGCTTACCGGTTTTCTCGAGGGTCCAATCATAGGTTGGTGGATCCAGACGCTCACCCGCCATGAAGATGGTTTGCAGCTCAGACAGATCGTAGTTACCCACCTCTTTTGCTTCAGGATCTTCCTTCTTAATGGCACGGAAAGCGGTCGGTGCTGCGAATAGAATCTTAGCTTTGTACTCTTCACAGACACGCCAGAAAGCGCCAGCGTCCGGTGTACGAACAGGTTTACCTTCGTAGACAATCGTACTGCAGCCAGCCAATAGCGGTCCGTAAACGATATAAGAGTGACCCACAACCCAACCCACATCCGAAGCGGCCCAGTAAACATCACCTGGTTTCACGTTGTAGATCGCTTTCATAGAGTAGTTTAGCGCTGTTGCATGCCCACCATTATCACGAACCACACCCTTAGGCTTACCAGTGGTGCCTGAGGTGTAAAGAATGTAGAGAGGGTCTGTACCTTTGACCGCGACAGGTTCAGCAGGCGTCGCTTTGGCCATCTCTTCAGCCCAGTCGCAATCACGTGGCGCATTTAACTCAGCCGTCACCTCTTCACGTTGGAAAACAATGACAGACTCGGGCTTGTGCTCAGACAAGTTGATCCC
>CATEEE010000217.1 GCA_949499045.1 Marinobacterium sp. xm-d-530
AGCTGCGTATCGTTTGAGAAGTAGATCAGTAATCCGGTTAGCGCAGCGGCAAAAGCGCTCAGTGCAAGCCCCGCCAATAGCATCACCGCAACCGAGGTTCTGCCTTGGCGAGTCGCTATTTTGTAAAGAATCAGCATACAGCCCCAGCCACCTAAAAAGGCCGCTGCAGGAACAAGAAATCCATCGATACTGTTTAATAGAGAGGCGGGTAGCAGACCGCCAAGAACAATCGCGGCGACGGCGCCTAAACCGGCACCCGAGCTGACACCAATTAACCCCGGATCTGCTAAAGGGTTGCGAAACAGTCCCTGCATAATTGCGCCTGAGACTGCCAAGCTGGCACCCACTAACAGACCCATCACTGTTCTGGGAGCGCGAATATCGAGCAGGATAACCTGCTCTTTAAGCCCGATTGACTCGCCTTGCATCAGTGCCCACAGCGAATCGGTGAGGGAGGTGTTTGAGGATCCTATCGTCAGGCTGAATAGGGTGACCACACCCAAAGCAAGCATCAACATAGTGATGATGAACTTTGCCAGTGAGGAGCGATCGCCCGAAGCGTACATTAGCTCTTTTTAAGGCCGTAAATATGAAGCGTGCGACCCGTCATCTCATAACCATGCTCTTTAGCGATCTCTTCGATGCGCGCATTGATAATCGGATCATTAAACTCTTTTACTTCACCTGTTTTAACACAGACGATGTGGTCGTGGTTGTCATCAGAGGCTAACTCAAACACAGAGTGGCCGTTTTCGAAACGGTGACGCATGACCAAACCGGCGGCTTCAAACTGAGTCAGTACACGATAGATGGTCGCCAAACCAATCTCTTCGCCTTGAAGCATCAGGTGCTTGTAGATGTCTTCGGCACTCCAGTGGTCGTTCTCGTTTGCATCTTCGAGTAGTTGGTAAATCTTGATGCGCGGCAGAGTCGCTTTCAATCCGGCCTTTTTCAGTTCTTGGTTGCTTGAAGACATAGTGGTTCTCGTCAATATTTATTGTTTAGACGCTAAAGCAGATCTTAGCGGGCCTGGTGTTTGGGTTCAATTTAACTCGGGTCATCCGTGACCAAAAATCGGTGCTGTTTCAATGCTAGGTCAATCTGATCACCTATTTCTGGTGCTTTAACTGCATGGCAGGTGACCGCCAGAGATTGGCCATCTTGTAAGCGGACACTTAGTAGCGATTGCCCGCCACGAAAACGTTTAGTTTCTACCTGAGCTTTGACACCATTCGTCTCAACAATTTCTATGTCGTCAGGGCGAATGAAGATCTCTTTGCGGTTGGGTGTTTCGCTGATGTCAGAGGTGGAACGCCTCTGGCCAAACAGAGATTGCACATGGTGTGTATCGACATAGCTCGCTTTGATGAACTCACCCTCGCCGATGAACTTCGCTACAAATCGGCTTTTTGGCTCGTAGTAGATCGCATCAGGCTGACTGATCTGTTCTAGCCTGCCTTGATTCATCACCGCCACTCGATCGGCAAACGCAAAGGCTTCAGCTTGATCGTGTGAGACCATCAGCGTTGTAATCTGCTCCTGTTTTAACAGTTCTGCAATCTCTGGGATCAGCTCGTCTCGAAGAGCGGCATCGAGACCAGAAAACGGCTCATCCAACAGCAGTAGATCAGGTTTGGGTGCTAGTGCTCTGGCTAATGCAACTCGTTGTTGCTGTCCGCCTGATAACTCATGAGGGTAGCGGCAGCCCATGCCATGTAAGCCGATCATTGTCAGTAACTGCTCACTTCGTGTTTTAGCTTGTTTGCTTGGCCACTCAAATAGGCCAAACTCGATATTCTCAGTGACGGTCAGGTGCGGGAACAGGGCAATGTCCTGAAACACCATTCCGATTTTGCGTTGTTCAGGGGGAAGTTGTGACGTCCCGTCATCCAGACGCTTTGATCCCAACACAATGGTTCCGCTAGAGAGCGCATGAAATCCTGCAATGCAACGCAGTAGTGATGACTTGCCGCATCCGCTTGGCCCCAATAGACAGATCAGTTCACCCTGCTCAATGTCCAGTGTCACTCCATTCACGACCGACTGCTCTGCGTAGCCCGCATAAGCCTTGTCGATGCTTAGGTGGGCAGATGACGGAGTGTTAGACTCAATACTCATAGAGTTCCTTAGTGCTTGTGGCGGCTAATGGCACGATTCAATAAAAGAACGGGGATTAGCCCAACGGCTACAATCATCAAGGAGGGCGGCGCAGCCTCGATCAATTGTTCATCTGAAGCCAGTTCAAAGGCGCGAACGGCTAGAGTGTTAAAGTCGAAGGGTCTCAGCATCAGTGTGGCCGGTAGCTCTTTAAGAACATCCACAAATACCACCAATAGTGCAGTCAGCAGACTGCTTCTCATTAACGGTGCGTGGATTTGGCGTAGTACTTGGTAGGGTGAGCGGCCCATCCCTTTGGCCGCCTCATCTAAACTGGGACTGATCTGCGTTAGACCCGATTGAATGCTGCCCAAGGCAACGGCTAAAAAGCGCACGGTGTAGGCAATTAATAGAGCAAACAACGTGCCACTGAAGATTAATCCGCTGATGCCTAATCCGAGGTGTTCTGACAGTGAGAGCAAACTATGGTCCAAAAAGAGTAACGGTGCCAATACGCCAATGGCAATAATCGTGCCGGGTAGTGCATAACCTAAAGCCGCAAACTGCGTAGCCTGTTTAATCAGCGAGCTAGGGTTAAACCGTTGTGTATAAGCCAGTAAAGTGGCCAGAACGATCGCGATCAATGCCGCTAGTCCCGCTAAGTAGAAAGAGTTCCAGGAGAGGCTAAGGAAATCACTCCATGGCATCTGCGCGTCAAACAACGACCAAGAAAGCAGTTGTCCCGCCGGCAGCAAGAAGCCAAAGAAGAAAGGAATAAAGCAGGCCAATGCAGCCAGCCAAGCACGACCACCCTTAAGTTGTATTCGGTTAGCCATTGCTCGAGAGCCGGCACGGACGTTGTAGCTCAGTTTGCGTCTTGAGTAGCGTTCAACAAAGATCAATGTCGCCACGAACAGCAATAATAGACTGGCGAGTTGGGCCGCACCATGAGCATCACCAAAACCATAGAAAGTTCTAAAGATACCGGTAGAGAAGGTCGGAATACCGAAGTACTGCACCGTCCCGTAGTCGGCCAGTGTCTCCATTAAGGCCAAGCTGACTCCGGCAATGATGGCGGGTCTGGCCATAGGAATGGCAACTTTAATAAAAGCTCTGAATGGTGAATAACCTAGGTTGCGTGACGCTTCAAAACTGACTGATGATTGCTCTAGGAAGGTAGCTCGCGCCATCAGGTAAACATAGGGATAAAGTACCAGAACGAGCATCGCAATGGCGCCGCTATGGGAACGTATCTCCCAGAACCAGTAGTCGCCATAACCCCAGCCAGTTAGCTCACGTAGCAGTGTTTGTAACGGGCCGGCAAAGTCGAGCATCCCTGTGTAGGTGTAGGCGATCACATAAGCGGGCATGGCCAGTGGTAGTAACATGCCCCAATCAAGCCAACGGCGACCCGGGAAGTGACACATGGCAGCCAACCAAGCGGCTGGCACACCCATAATGACCGTGCCGATACCGACACCGGCCATTAAGATTAACGAGTTAACTACGTAGTCCGCGAGGACAGTATCAATAAGGTGAGAGAAGACCTCAGATCCAGCAAATAGGGACTGACTAACAACGGTTAGAATGGGTAGGGCAACCAGACCGGCGATCGATAAGGCTACCCAATTTGCACGGATACTATTGATACTTAACTCTCATATACATTATTTCCAGCCAGCGCGATCCATTAGGCGAAGCGCCTCTTGGTTGAGCTCGCCCAGCTTAGACAGTGCGACGGTATCGCTCTTCGCTGTGCCGAACGCTCTTAGTACATCAGATGATTCAACACCGGCAACGACGGGGTACTCATTATTAACCTCGGCGTACCACTCTTGAGCTTCCTGACTCACCATGTACTCAAGAAGAGCAACGGCTTCGTCACGATTCTTGGATGACGCTGTCAATGCCGCACCGCTGATATTGAAGTGCGTGCCACGGTCATTCTGGTTCGGCCAGAATACGGCTAATTGGTTAGCAACCGCTTTGTCACTCGCTTTATCCGAACGAACCAAGCGTGCTAGATAGTAGGTGTTGGCAATGGCGATATCACAGACACCTGCGGCGGCCGCTTTTAGTTGATCAGTATCGCCACCAGCGGGTGGACGGGCAAAGTTAGACACTAAACCTTCCACCCAAGCTTCTGTTGCTTCAATGCCATTGGCTGCAATCGCCGACGCGACCAGTGATTGGTTGTAGACGTTGCTTGAAGAGCGGATACAGAT
>CATEEE010000218.1 GCA_949499045.1 Marinobacterium sp. xm-d-530
GAAGCAGCGTGTAGTTAAACGGCTGCAGTGTGCTTGCATCCGCATAGTCCATCGCTTTGATGTAGAAGAGCTGGGAACCAATATTCATAATGGCTAACGCGATCAGCAGGGCACTCTGCTCTGTCGTTGGTTGAATCCACTGATACAGGCCAAAGGGTAGTGCCAGCACCAAACCTACTAGACCCATGTAGAGGGTGTGGGTTTTAAAGCCATCTTTGCCGCTCAGATATTTGGTTAGAATCGAGAAACTGGCCAATGCAATGGCACCGCTAAGTGGCATCAGTAATTCTAACGAAATACCCGCACGGCCCGGTTGAATGATAATCAACGCGCCGGTCAGGCCAATGAGAACGGCAACCACCCTTCTTCGAGTGAGCTCTTCTTTTAGGATAAATCGCGCCATCACCAACGTAATCAGTGGAAAAAGTGCCACGATCGCGTGCACCTTTGCCACCAGCATCAGCGTGAATGACAGGTTGATAAAGATGATTTCAGTAATCGACAGCGCCGCGCGACCTACTTGTAGCATCGGTTGAGCTGATTGAAGTCCTGCAATAGATTGCCGTAACCCGCCGGCAAGCATCACGGCAAACAGGGTGAAAAACAGATATCGTACCAGTAGCAACTGACTGAGAGGTAGTCCTCCTAAGAGCAGGTGCTTAGTGATGATGTCCTGAATTGCAAACGACAACATGGACGCTAAACAGAACAGAATACCGATGGTTGATCGTTGCATGATGGGCTTGCATACCTTCAGGGGTGATTCACTGCAACGTTATATCAAATCACCCCCTAGCCTGTCTTGAGTTAAGGCTATGATTGACCCATTAACAGTGCTGCATTGCCCCCTGACGCAGTAGTGTCCTCACAAATATGCTGCTCTTTGCGGTGGTATACCGAGGCTCCTTTAGCGTTTAGAAGTGGAATGATTGCACCCTCCCTCTGACTGAGCGAAATACGAATTTGTTTACTAAACGCTTCATCAGCACTTATCGAAACTCCTGCCAACTGTTCAAGCTCAGTTAATAGTTGAGGATCGAGATCACCTGCCAAACAGATAAGGGGTAGGTTTTTCCGGATTTCACTGTCAGGACACTTTTTGGTCAGCAGCAGCGTTGGGTTGCCTGCTGATGCACTTTCTATGGCTTGCGACCAAGCTTGTTCGTCCCCAGCTACTACCCAATAACCTCGCGCTGATGTGAATAGCTGATTATCTTCGCCAGTAACGCTAGGGCACTGAGTGAGCAACTCCCGACCTTGTGGTTTGAATTGAGATCGCAAAGTCTGCCATGCCGATTGCACCTGTTCTGCTGGTAGCAGATCCAAGGGGTTCGGTTGATATTGACTCTCAATCGTCTCGGGTTGTGTCAGGTTAACCAGATAGTCTGGCCCACCGGCTTTAGGACCTGTTCCAGACAAACCTTCCCCACCAAAAGGCTGAGACTCAACGACGGCCCCAATCTGGTTACGGTTGATGTAGCAGTTACCCACATTTAGATCGGCACAGAGCTGTTCAGTTCGGCTCTGAATGCGTGAATGCACTGCGAAGGTAAGGCCGTAGCCGCGCGCGTTAATATCGCTGACCACCCTATCAAATTGATCCACATCGTATGGAGCAATATGAAGTATTGGACCAAAACGCTCGAAGTCTAGGTCGTTGATACTGTCAACTTCAAGCAACGTTGGGGTAACAAAGTGACCATCTTGTTCTGGAGTGTCTGTTTGATAAATAACTTTTGATCGATGTTGCTCAATGTAAGTGTTCAACGCCGCCGCGGCCGCTGAATCAATAACAGGACCCACATCGGTCTTCAGTTCACTCGGATCGCCGACTTTCAACAATGCCATCGCGCCGGTAATCATCTCTAGAATTTGTGGATACACGTCACGCTGGACATAGAGCATACGTAGCGCTGAACAGCGCTGGCCAGCACTTTGAAAGGCTGAAGCCATAACCGCTTTAACGACTTGTTCAGGCAGTGCGGATGCATCTGCAATCATCGCATTCAGGCCACCTGTTTCAGCCACTAGCAGAGTATCCGGTGCGGCATTCTGCGCCAGCGCGGTCTCAATACGTTTTGCTGTTGCTGTAGAGCCGGTAAAGATCACCGCATTCACGTCGGGATAAGATACAAGCGCATTACCCTGTTGTGCGCCGGTGCCCAGCACTAGCTGAACTAAATCAGTTGGCATACCTGCTTCATTCCAGAGCTCTATCGCTTTGCGAGCCACTAGACTGGTCTGTTCGGCCGGCTTAGCCAGTACCGCGTTGCCAGCACCTACTGAAGCAGCGATTTGACCAGTAAAAATAGCCAGTGGAAAGTTCCAGGGTGAGATACAGACAGACACACCTCTCGCCTTTGATTGTTGCTCGAGCTTGTCGCTCTCATTAGCGTAGTAACGAAGAAAGTCGACCGCTTCACGAATTTCATTGATCGCATCAGCGAGAGTCTTGCCGGCTTCTCTAGCCAGAAGAGCGAGTAGCTCAGGAGTGTCGCGCTCGTAAAGGTCGGCTATCTGTCGCAATAGTTGACCTTTGAGTGGCTCACGCCCCCAATCGGTTTGAGCGGCCGTGGCTGCAGAGAACAACTGGTCGATTGAGCTTAAGTCAGTCGTTTGATAGTGCCCCACAAGCTGCTGTGAGTAGGGCGTGCTAATAGAGTCGTCACCGGTCTCGCCCCAAGTTGTCTGCATAAAGAGTGAGCGACTTGCTAAGAGCGCGTTGACTTCAGCTTGCTCGCCGAGATCAAATCCACGTGAGTTGCGACGATCATTAAAGATCCCCGTACCGGATGTCACCGCGTGATCTATGAGTGGCTGATGGACTGGACTCGTAACGACCTGCGGTGACGGGATTGTCTCATCGGCAAGTTGGCTAACAAACGATGAGTTTGCGCCATTCTCGAGTAGGCGGCGCACGAGGTATGCGAGCAGGTCTTTGTGCGTGCCTACGGGCGCATAGATACGGCAGTTAGTCTGATATAAGTTCAGTAATTGCTGATGCAGTGCTTCACCCATGCCATGTAGGCGTTGCATCTCGAAGGCAATGCCTGCTTCTTTGGCCCAATTAAGTACACACGCCGCTGTTTGGGCGTTATGAGTTGCGAACTGAGGGTAAATGCGATCACCATAGCGCACCAGTTTGCGCGCGCAGGCAAGGTAGCTGATATCCGTGTGATGCTTTGCGGTGAATACCGGGAAGTGATCCAACCCCTGCTCTTGAGCGAGTTTGATTTCAGTATCCCAGTAAGCCCCTTTCACCAAACGCACCATTAGCTTGCGATTGCTCTGTTCTGCCCAGGCGTATAACTGATCTAATACTGTGTAAGCTTTACGGTTGTAAGCCTGTACAACGATCCCCAAGCCATCCCAGCCAGCAAGCTCGGGTGCTTCAATCAGGTTACGAATGATATCGAGCGAAATCTCCAGTCGCGCACACTCTTCTGCATCAATGTTTAGACCGATATTGTGCTCTTTCGCGAGAGAGCAAAGTGACAACATACGCTCACTGAGTTGTGTTACAGCCTCTTCTTCATTGAACAGCTCGTAACGCGGGTGCAGCGCAGAGAGTTTTACGGAAATGCCTGGATTCTTCTCTATCTGCGAAGATTTCGACTGTTCGATCAGCGCCAGAAGGGCATTGCGGTACGAAGCGTAATAGCGATCGGCATCGGCTTGTGTGTAGGCCGCCTCACCCAGCATATCGTAAGAGAAGGTATAACCCTGCGATTCAAGTTTGCTGGCGCGCTTTTGAGCTAATTTGATGCTCTCTCCTAAGACGAACGCGCGCCCCATAAGTCGCATACCAGCACCTACGCCGATTCGCATCGCTGCGAGTATTGCGCTGCGAAGGGGTTTTACTTTTAGACTTGCACTGCCTAGCTGTAGACCTAGGCTAGCGCCTCGCACCAACGTGCTTGTTTTAGCTGTTTTAACGGACCAGTCTCGGTTAGCAAGCTTATCAATAATCAGTTCGTTCGCAGTCTGTTTGTTGGGTATGCGCTGATAGGCTTCAGCCAGAGTCATCAGCGATAGGCCCTCCTGCGTATTTAAGGGGTAAGCGCGAAGAAACTGCTCTAAAATAGTCGGTTTAAAATTCTTACGAATGTCGGCTACGAGGTTGCTCGCCTCTGTCTGGCGCTCAGGTGAGACCTTCTGAACCAGTTGCTCTGTGTCGATGAGCTGTTGCAGTTGCTCTAGTTCTGGTTGGTCGCAGTACGGTACAAGAATGTGCTGGTTTTGAGCGTTCATGGTATGCCCCTCTAAATTGATGAATCAATTATAGATTTAGTCCGATGGGCTTTTTATCTATTGTTATATATATAAATAGACTTTAATACTTATTAACTGGTCTAATTCAGAAAATAAATTATTAATTTATGTTTATGGTAGGCGATATGACTAAAATGTCTTTAGATAATTATGATTTAGCGATTTTAAAATCCTTAGAGCAAAACGGGCGCATTACGGTTACTGAGTTGGCTGAAAGGGTGGGGTTATCCAAAACACCCTGCCAAATTCGAATGAAGCGGCTAGAAAGTAATGGCGTGATACGTGGCTATACCGTGATCATGGACTATGGATTGCTCGATACTAATCATATTGCCTTTGTGCAGGTTAAGCTCAGTGATACCAGGGCTGCTGCTCTAGCTGCATTTAACGATGCTGTGGGCGCTGTGTCCGAGATAGAGGAGTGCCACATGATGGCCGCAGACTTTGATTACATCCTCAAAGTACGTACTCGCGATATTGCAAGCTATAGAGAGGTTTTGGGTGAAACCATTTCGGAGTTACCCTATGTCTCAAGCACCTCTACTTTTGTCTGCATGGAGGCTGTTAAAGAGCATGGCCAGGTCTTTGAAAGTTAGCAAATCGCCTAATCTTCTCTAATTATTAGAAAAATTGATTTAAATAATGTGAATAAAAAGTACATTTTCTAATTTCTGTTCAAAAAATAGGCTAAATCACCCTTCGGGTCTGTTCTATAATTGATTCACCATCATATGATCAGTTGGTCTGACCACTGCGTATTTAAAATCTGTTGTCTGAATGGTCAACATTAGATAGTGTTAGTGGGTTTTCGGTAATAAACCGTATGCACTGATCGCAGCCACTTAATCGTTACAGTGGTGTGATGTTCTATTATAAGGAGAAGAGAATGAAAAAATTAGCATTGGCTGTTGCTGCAGCTTCAATGATCGCGGGCGCAGCGCAAGCTGGCAGCCACATGCCAAGCGAAGTGCGTCTTGGTGTTGCTCTAGGCTTTACTGGCCCTGCTGAATCACTAGCAGCTGATATGGCTGCAGGTGCAGAGATGGCTATGAAAGAAGTGGCTGATAGTGGCAAACTTCTTGGTGGTGCTAAAGTTACTCCGGTACGTGCAGACTCAACCTGTGTTGATGCTTCTGCGGCAGCGGCTGCAGCTGAGCGTCTAATCTCAGCTGAGAAAGTGGATGCGATTATTGGTGCGCTATGTTCTGGTGCAACAATCTCTATCCTGCAGAACGTTGCGATGCCAAATGGCGTACTTTTGTTCTCTCCTTCTGCGACTTCACCAGCGCTTTCAACGCTTGAAGATAACGGTTACTTCTTCCGTGCATCACCCTCTGATGCTCGTCAAGGTCAGGTAATCGCTGAAATGCTTCAAGAGAAAGGCTACAAGTCTATCGCAATGACTTACACCAACAACGACTACGGTAAAGGTCTTGCGGACAGCATCCAGTCAAACTTTGAAGCGGCTGGCGGCAAAGTGACTATTACCACTCCACACGAAGATGGCAAAGGCGATTACGGTGCGGAAGTGGGTGCATTGGCTCAAGCAGGCGGTGACATCCTAGTCGTTGCTGGTTACCTTGACCAAGGTGGTAAAGGCATCATTCAGTCATCGCTTGATGCGGGTGCATTTGATCACTTCTTCCTACCCGATGCTATGATCGGTGACAGCCTAACCGCTGCAATTGGTTCAGACCTAAACGGTTCAATTGGTACTGTTCCAGGTACAGATAGCCCAGGTTCAGACTCTTACAAAGAGATGTTCACAGCGGCTACCGGTGCAGCGCCTGGCCCATACTCTGACTACTCTTACGATGCAGCAGCTATGACGCTTCTAGCGATGCAGGCAGCGGGTACTACTGAATCTAAAGTTGTTAAAGATCACGTCTTTGATATTGCTAACGCTCCAGGTGAAAAGATCTACCCAGGTGAACTGGCTAAAGGTCTTGAGATCCTTGCGAACGGTGGTCAGGTTGACTACGTTGGTGCGACTGCGGTTGAGTTGATCGGCGGCGGTGAGTCAGCGGGTAGCTACCGTGAGATTCTGGTTAAAGACCAGCAGAACACTACTGTTCGTTACCGCTAAGCGATAGCGCATAAAACAGGCTCGGGGTTCACAGAATCCCGAGCCGTTTTTACATTTGAGCATTATGATTGTTGTAGAAAATCTCCATAAGCGCTTTGGCGGTGTTCATGCCGTAAATGACGCTTCCCTTCACATTAAGAAGGGCTCAATTACCGGTCTTATCGGTCCAAACGGTGCAGGTAAAACGACACTGTTTAACGTGATCGCAGGCCACCATTCGCCCACTTCAGGTCGCATCACCCTTGATGGTGAGGACATTACCGGACTTAAGCCTCATGAGCTGTTTGGTAAGGGTCTTTTACGAACCTTTCAGTTGGCTCACGAATTCTCTTCGTTAACAGTTCGCGAAAACTTGATGATGGTTCCGCCTAATCAAGCCGGCGAAAGCTTAATGAATACTTGGTTCCGCAAAGACCTGGTGCGTGCTGATGAGCAGCGTGTGCGTGAGAAAGCGGACGAAGTGATCGATTTTCTAGAGATTGGTCATGTTGCAGATGAACTGGCTGGCAACCTATCCGGTGGTCAGAAGAAGCTTCTGGAACTGGGTCGCACCATGATGGTGGATCCTAAAATCGTCTTTTTAGATGAGGTCGGTGCCGGTGTAAACCGTACGCTGCTCTATAAGATTGGCGATGCAATTAAAAAGCTCAATCAGGAGAGAGGTTACACTTTCTGCCTGATTGAACACGATATGGACTTCATAGCTCGTCTTTGTGACCCTGTTATCTGTATGGCGGAAGGTACTGTTTTAGCCGAGGGTACGGTCGATGAAGTTAAGAACAATGAACAGGTGATCGAGGCATATCTCGGCACCGGTTTGAAACATAAGCGGTAAGCGCACATGAGTTTTTTGATAGGTCAGAGTATGACCGGCGGCTATGGTGCTGCGGATATCCTCAAAGAGTGCACCATCGGTGTGGATCGAGGCGAGATTGCAGTGATTGTCGGTCCCAACGGTGCCGGCAAATCGACAGCAATGAAGGCCACCTTTGGCATGTTGCCGCTGCGTGAAGGTCACGTCATGTTTGATGGTGAGGACATTACCCACCTTAAACCTGAAGAGCGTGTGGTCAAAGGGATGGGATTTGTACCTCAAACTCACAACGTCTTCACCTCAATGACAGTTGAAGAGAATCTTGAGATGGGTGCTTTCATTCGTGAAGATGATATTGCTGATTCAATTGAACAGGTCTACGAACTCTTCCCCATTTTGAAAGAGAAGCGCCGTCAGCCAGCCGGTGAACTCTCAGGGGGGCAGCGCCAGCAAGTAGCGGTGGGTCGTGCCATGATGACGCAACCTAAGGTTCTGCTTCTTGATGAGCCAACAGCCGGTGTCTCTCCCATTGTTATGGATGAGCTATTCGACCGTATTATCGAGATTGCTCGTACAGGCGTAGCGATTTTGATGGTTGAGCAGAACGCGAAACAGGCATTAGAGATTGCCGATAAAGGCTATGTTCTGGTTCAAGGCTCTAACCGATTCACTGATACAGGCGAAGCGTTGTTGGCTAACCCTGATGTTCGTCGCTCGTTCTTGGGGGGTTAATCGATGACTGACTTTATTAATGCCCTAGTTGTTCTGACTAACTTTATTCTTGTCCCTGCTCTGACTTATGGCAGTCAATTAGCCCTCGGTGCACTCGGTGTCACTTTGGTCTACGGCGTGTTGCGTTTCTCGAACTTCGCACACGGTGAGATGATGGCTTTTGGTACTATGATTACCATCTTTGGTACCTGGGGATTGCAGGCGCTGGGCGTCTCTATTGCACCGCTACCAACGGCCCTTTTGGCGCTACCTTTGGGTATTGCCGGCGCAGTGATACTCTCGCTGATTTTTGATAAAACCGTCTATAAATATCACCGTCAGCGTAAGGCGAGTCCGGTTATCTTCCTGATCGTCTCAATCGGTTTGATGTTCTTTATTGGTGGTCTGGTGCGATTCATTATCGGCCCTGGCGATCAGATATTCTTTGACGGTACTCGTTTCATCTTCTCGGCGCGTGATTTCAAACGTTCGACGGGACTCGATGAAGGGTTAGCACTTAAGATGACACAAGCGGTGACCATTATTACCGCGATTCTTGTGGTGGCAGCCATGTTCTGGTTCTTGAACAAAACACGTACCGGTAAATCGATGCGTGCTTTTTCTGATAACGAGAACCTAGCACTGCTGTCGGGCATCAACCCAGACCGTGTTGTGATGATTACGTGGATCTTAGTGGGTGCGCTTGCGACCATTGCTGGCACTTTGTACGGTTTGGATAAGAGCTTTAAGCCATTCAGCTTTATGCAGCTGCTGCTGCCGATCTTTGCCGCAGCCATCGTCGGTGGTGTCGGTAACCCGCTCGGTGCTATTGCCGGTGGTTACGTGATCGCCTTCTCGGAGATTGCTGTCACATTCGCTTACAAGAAAGTCGTGACTTACTTGGGGCCTGATAGTTTCCAACCCGATTCGCTGGTTCAGCTATTGGGAACCGATTACAAGATTGCGGTTTCGTTCATCATCTTGGTTATCGTACTGATCGTGCGACCTACCGGTATCTTTAGTGGGAAGACCTTGTAATGAATCAGACATTTTTTAATCAATATCGCACCCAGATTCTCTACTCGGTGATGGCGCTTCTGCTGGTCATCGTCGGTGTTGGTCAGGGGTGGTCCGTCGCGTTTACCATTCTCAACCTCTGTTTGATCAGTGCCATTATGTCACTGGGCGTTAACATGCAGTGGGGTTATGCGGGTCTCTTTAACGTCGGTGTGATGGGCTTTGCAGCACTGGGTGGTTTAGCCGCTGTTTTGGTCTCTATGCCACCGGTTGAAGAAGCACGTGCCGCAGGTGGTCAGGGTGTTTTAGTTGGCTTGTTGATTCTGATTGCGACTATCTTTGTGTCGATTGTCGCGTGGAAACAGTTTGGCGCTAAGAGTAAGAAGACCGGCTACTGGATGCTCTTTATCATCATAGCCGCGGGTTACGCTCTGATGCGTCTATTCTTCCTCCCTTCGGTTGAAGCAATTGAGGCGGTTAACCCATCAGTGACCGGGTACCTGGGTGGATTAGGTCTGCCAATCATCCTCTCTTGGCCTGTGGGAATGGTGTTTGCAGCGGGTGCGGCTTATGTCATCGGTAAAGTTGCGCTGGGTCTTCGTTCTGATTATCTGGCGATTGCAACACTGGGTATCTCCGAAATCGTTCTCTACTTCATTAAGAATGAAGAGTGGCTGACGCGTGGCGTTAAAAACGTTAATGGCCTGCCTCGTCCAGTGCCTTATGAGGTGGATCTTCAACAAGCAGTTTGGTTCCAGCAATTTGCTGCAGACTGGGGTATGGAAGTGGCTGAGGCCTCGTCTCTATTCGTTAAGGTCTGTTATGCAGGATTGTTCATCGTTGTCATTGCGATTCTGATGTATCTTTCTGAGACGGCACTGAAGTCTCCCTGGGGTCGTATGATGCGTGCGATTCGTGACAACGAAGTGGCCGCGGCCGCTATGGGTAAGGATGTCGTTAAACGCCACCTAACGATCTTTGTGATTGGCTCAGCTGTCATCGGTCTTGCTGGCGCTATGCTGACGACTCTGGATGGTCAGTTTACACCGGTTGGCTACCAGCCACTGCGTTTCACCTTCCTTATCTGGGTGATGGTGATTATAGGCGGCTCGGGTAATAACTGGGGTGCGGTTCTGGGTGGTTTCTTCATCTGGTTCTTCTGGATTGAAGCGGAGCCTATTGGTCTTTGGTTAGTGGATACTTTGACCTCCTTCATGGAACCAACTCATTGGTTGCGTCTGCATTTGATGGACAGCGCTGCTCATATGCGTCTGATGACAGTGGGTATCGTGCTGCTCATTGCACTGCGCTATGCACCAGAGGGATTAATCCCTGAGCGAACGGCTCGTAAGCACTGATACACAGCGTAGATAATAGTGGGGTTGGGCGTTAAGCCTGACCCCTTTTTCATTTTTGTGACCTATCTTTTCTCAACTAGCGTAGACTAAATTAATAACTTCTATTACTTGTAGGTCAATTGTGCAGCAGAAACCAGAACACTTCGGCTTTTTCCTAATGCCCGGTTTCTCGATCATCTCCTTTGCGGCGACGATTGACCCCCTTCGTTTGGCTAACCAGTTAAGTGGTCAAACCCTCTATGAGTGGCACTTTTACGGGCCAGCCGATCAGACAGTCACCTGCTCTACAGGAATGCGCTTCCAACCTACCCGTCGCATGAACGATACTGAATCGATTGATCGTATGTTGGTGGTCGGCGGTATCGGTGCTCAACAAGAGTCTGAAACCTATTTGAATGATTGGCTTCAGAATTTGGTACGCAACGGCATCAGTTTAGGTGCAACCTCTACAGGCTCTTTGCTACTGGCTGAGGCCGGTGTATTAGAGGGCAAAACTTGTACGGTTCACTGGGAAGAGCGAGATCAGCTGACAGAGCTCTATCCTGATCTTAATGTTAGCGAAGAGCTTTATGAGATCGATGGCAATCTGATGACCTGTTCGGGTGGCTTATCAGGTCTGGACATGATCCTTCAGCTGATTACGATTCGCCACGGTGAATCCTTAGCCCACCAAGTGGCAGAGCACTGTATTCACCCCAATATTCGTCCTGCCCATGATAAGCAGCGTATGAAACTGCAACTTCGCCAACACGGCAGTCACCCTCGATTGACACAAGCGCTGGAGTTGATGCGTGAGCACATCCAACCTGTTTTAAGTTGTGAGCAGATTTCAGATCGAGTGGGCCTATCAACCAGACAGTTGGAGCGACTGTTTAGACAGCACCTTAACTCATCACCGACAAACTACTACATGAGTTTGCGTCTTGAGTTTGCACGACAGCAGTTGAAGTCTACTCGCCTTCCGATTCAAACCGTCGCGAAAAAAGCGGGATTCACATCGACCAGTTACTTTTCTCGCTGTTACAAGAAGCAGTTTGGATTGACGCCAAGAGAGGCAAGAACGGGGGTGCACCGCATGATTGAACTGGGTGAAAAAGTTTAAAAGAGAGATCTAATCTTTGACGGAATGTCCTTGATCTCTCTTCCTAGATATATCGGCCTCGACTATTTTTCGTCGAACCAACTCTCTTCATTGAAGTAGGTCGAGAGTTCTTGCTCTTCCCGACGTTGCTCTATGGCTCTGCGAGCATTTAGCAGTCTTTGTGATTGGCACTTTTGCTCCTCCTGCGTCTTCTCCTCTTCGAAGCCCACAAGTAGATCAAAAATTTGTGTTTTTACTGGATCTAGTTCTTCTTCACGAATCAGCATAGGTCAACCTCCTAAGCAAACGTCCATGAGCGGATCGCTCATGGCTACACTGTTCTAATCTCTTTTTACTGAATGCGTCTTAGTAATGCAACCGCGACGATTGTCGTAAAAAAATGTTACGAAAAAGTGAAACGTAAAATGCGTTAGTCAGGTCGGCGCATCATCAGGCGACGATCGTTTTGACGAAGACTTCTAAGACTGCGTTTGATCGTCTTAAGATGCTCGACGGCATTGGGTCCCAACCGCATCGCAACTCCAACAGCTATTACGTCAATAACAACAAGGTGGACCACGCGAGATGACATCAGAGTACTTAGATCTTTGTCCTCTTCTACGTCGATAAAGATCGGTATCGTTGCCAGTTCAGCAAGCGGAGTGTTGGCTGGACATAGCGTAATCACAGTGGCACCGGTGTCTCTGACAAGCTTGACGCTGTGGAGCAGATCCTTAGTGGTGCCCGTTTGTGATATTGCCACAACCACATCACCTTCACCCAGAGTGACGGCTGAGATAGTCTGCATATGAGGATCTGAGTAAGCGGCGGCAGAGATTTTCAGCCGGTAGAGTTTGTGCTGTGCATCGGCACAGACAGGTGCGGATGCACCTAGGCCATAGAACTCTACTCGACGTGCGGATGCGATCGCTTGAATGGCCTCCTCTAACGCTCTATCGTCCAGCTGCTCTCTTGCTTCGACTAGGTTACCCATCATGGAGTCAAAGATTTTATGCTTGAACTCCAGAACGGTGTCGTCATGGTTCATTGAGAACTGTTCGAAGGTTGAATTGCTCGCTAGAGCTTGTGCTAATGTCAGCTTAAAATCTTGAAAACCATCGTACTGAAGGGCACGACAGAAACGAACGACTGTAGGCTCAGAGACCATCGCTTCTGATGCCAGATCGACAATGCGCATATGAATGATGTCATTTGGTTGAGCAAGAACGTAATCAGCCACTTTTTGTTCTGATTTACGCAGCTTCGCTTTAGCATCACTGATCTGTTTAAGAAGGTTTGCTGAGTTCACGCTAGGGTCCAATTCGATAGAGTGTTGCAAGATAGTATATCAAGGCATACAAATCTTGCAGTAGCTTCGGTATCCTAATAACAGTTATTAGGATTTGTTGGTTCATGCGATCTATTTTTACCCTATTTTTTGTTCTGTATAGCACTATGGCTTCGGCAGCCCCGGATCCTGCTAAATTAGACCTAGCTTCTGTCAGTGTCATGATTAAAGACCTAGACACGCAAGAGGTGCTCTATGAGCGCAATGCTAATCGTGTGCAACCGATCGCATCGTTGACTAAGCTGATGACCGGACTAGTGACGTTAGATGGTCGCCTACCTATGAAAGAGCGCATCACGATTGAAGTGAATCAGATACCGGAGATGCGCAATGTCCACTCCCGAATTCGTGTAGGAAGTAATCTTCCGCGTGCGGATGTACTTCATATCGCGCTGATGTCTTCTGAAAACCGAGCCGCTGCTACTCTGGCCCACGCCTACCCTGGCGGTGCCAAGCAGTTCATCGATAATATGAACTGGACGGCACAGGGCTTGAGTATGACCAATACTCGATTCCAAGAGCCTACTGGACTCTCTGAAAAAAATGTCTCTACCGCTAGCGATTTAATGCGTTTGCTTGATGCGGTGAGCCTCTACCCAACACTCTCTAAAGTGACCACCTCTTCCAAACGTGATGTCATCTTTAAACGGCCACGTACAGCCATGGCATTTTTTAATACCAATACATTGGTGAATAAAAAGAGTTGGTCTATTCAGATCAGTAAAACCGGTTATACCGACGATGCAGGCCGATGTTTGGTACTTAAAACACGTATCAAAGGGCGTAATTTAGGTATTGTCCTGCTGGACTCCTATGGTAAACGCACCCACCTAGCTGATGCACAACGCATCAAACGTTGGCTTGAAAAGGGCAGTAGTGGCAAGGTGCCTAGAGGTGCTGCGAATTACCGAGATCAAAAATTGAAATCATTGATGACAGCATCGCGCTGATCCCAGAGGTAGTTATGGCTTATCGCGTCATTCCCGTCACCCCCTTCGAACAGAACTGCACCCTATTCTGGTGCCCTGAGACTAAAGAGGCGGCCGTTGTTGATCCCGGTGGTGATCTGCAGAAAATAACTGCAGCGATCGAAGAGGAGGGTGTGACGCTGACGAAGATTCTTCTGACACACGGCCATATTGATCATGCCGGTGCATCGGCCGCCCTCGCAAAATCGATGGATGTAAAGATCATTGGTCCTCAGCAGGCTGATCTTTTCTGGATCGAAGGGCTAGAGCAGCAGAGTAAGATGTTTGGTTTCCAGCAGGTTCAGGGTTTTGAACCGGATCAGTGGCTCAATGATGGTGACACCGTTAAGGTGGGTAATATCATTCTGGACGTTATTCACTGTCCAGGTCATACGCCGGGGCATGTAGTCTTTGTTGATAAGCAGGCAAAAATCGCCCAGGTGGGTGATGTCCTTTTCAAAGGGTCGATTGGTCGTACCGACTTTCCTCAGGGTGATCATGCAACGTTAATTAGCTCGATCAAAGAGAAGCTCTTCCCGTTAGGCGATGATATTCGCTTTATACCGGGGCACGGTCCCGAGTCGACCTTTGGTGACGAGCGACTTACCAATCCTTTTGTAGCCGATCGTTGGGGTTAGTGCTGTAACTCGTTAATGAGCGCCATCAGTTCAATGGGTAAGCCCTTCTGCTGACTGATGACGGTCTCTAGGGGTGTAGTTCTGACTGCGCCGCTTGTTACACCGACTAATACGTCTGTTTGGCCTCCAAGCAGAGAATGAATGGCACAGTTACCCAAAGTGGCTGCTAGCAATCGGTCATGAGCTGTTGGTTTTCCGCCGCGCTGTAGATGACCCAAGACACAGACTCTAGGGTCTTCACCGAGCTGTCTCATCTCTTCAGATAGTTGATAAGACCAGCCACCCTTACCAGCTTCTGCAACAACAATGATGCCACTGGAGCCAATACCCTCTTTGCGACGCTGTGCTAATTGCTGACTAATATCAGAAATATCAGATTGGTGCTCTGGAACAATCACCATTTCAGCCCCAGCAGCAATAGCAACGTGGCAGGCCAGCAGACCATAGTTACGACCCATCACTTCAACTAAGAAGTGTCGATCATGTGAATAAGCAGTGTCACTGATTTTATCGATACCCTCGACGGCGGTCGTAACGGCGGTATCAAACCCTATACTGTCATCTGTACCGAAGATGTCGTTATCAATCGTGCCTGGAAGGCCAATAACAGGTAATGAGAACTCACTGTACAGTGCATGAGCACCTGATAGGGAGCCATCGCCACCAATAACCACTAATGCTTGAATGTTATGTTTACAGAGAATATCGAATGCGCGTTGTCGTGTAGTAGGTTCATGGAACTCCAGGCAGCGTGCACTCTTTAAATAGGTCCCGCCTCTATGACAGAGACCACTGACACTTTTGGAGTTAAGTGTTTCGAAATCCTCATTTAACAAACCAGTGTAACCCCGATGTATACCCACAACTTCAATACCAAAAGAGGTCGCGGTTCTGACCAATGATCGAATGGCGGGATTCATTCCCGGTGAATCACCCCCACTGGTTAAGATGGCAATTTTAGAAAATGAGGTCACATGAGAGTACTGAGGTAATTGATACATAAAGAGTCCAAAAGTGCTTACCAATAAATACTAGCGATAATTTGAGTAAAAAATGAGCAAAAAAACCGAGTTTTTGTACAGTTAATGATCAGTTTTAATCTTTTTATTAAAAAAGTGAAAAAAACCCAAAATAGACGTTGACCCTAAGTCTAATAAAGGTAATATACGCACCTCGCTTGAGACGAGTACTCAAGCAGCCACCAAGAGATCGGTGGCACGCTCTTTAACAATTAATCAGGTAATGCGTGTGGGCGCTTGTTGA
>CATEEE010000219.1 GCA_949499045.1 Marinobacterium sp. xm-d-530
AAAGAGAACTCAATAGACTCTAATAGGCTCTTTTCAATGCGCAGTTTAATCAGTTGGTTATCTTCGATGTGAACAAGTAGGGTCTGACCTGGACGAAGAGAGTTGAAGTGTTTTGTCTTTTTATCAGCCTGAGCGACGTTATGAACATCTCGAGCACTCAACCCGGCTCGTTTGAAAATCTTACTTAGGTTGTCACCGCTTTTAACTTTGAAGCGTTGCCACTCAATAGAGGGTGGTTTTTTAACCACGTCGATGTCGGCTAACGTTTGCTCGTCTTGTTTTTGGGTAGGTAAAGAGCTCTGTTCAGTCGATGGTAGTGGTGGTTTTGAAAGAGTGATGGGCGAAATTAATTCAACTTGAGAACGAGTGGCTTCTACCTCCGATGAGGGAAGTATTGAGAGCATCAAGGCGATAAATGAGAGCGATCCAACAACGGCAAGGTGCATCTTAGGAAATCGCTTCGCTTTTTTGAAAATGTTTTTAGCCAAACTTAGAGCCAGATAATAGTTTAAATAGAATGTATGTCCCTTAGACAGTTGATTGTATAAAAGTTCCAACTATATTCCGATAGATAAAGCGATATACCGATGATTTTAGTCAAATGGATCTCGTATCTTATTTGTCTAACAGTTGATCAGCCGGTAGAATCTCGCCTCTCAAATTAAGACCCCAAACATCGGATTGAATCAGATCATGGCAAATAGCAATTTAATCGCTGAGCTTCAGTCGCGTGGACTTGTCGCGCAAATGAGTAGTGAAGATGAGTTAATGGAGCACCTAGAGAAGGGTTCAGTGACTCTTTATTGTGGTTTCGATCCGACGGCTGATAGCCTGCATATCGGTAGCTTAGTGCCTCTGTTGACACTTCGTCGTTTTCAAGATTACGGCCATAAACCCCTTGCGCTTGTTGGTGGTGCAACGGGTTTGATTGGTGATCCAAGTTTTAAAGCACAAGAGCGTAAGTTGAATGATGATTCTACCGTCGCGGGTTGGGTGGATAAGCTCAAAGCACAAGTAAGTCAGTTTATTAGCTTCGATAATGGCAATAACAGTGCAGAAGTGGTGAATAACCTTGATTGGACTCGAGGCATGGATGTTCTGTCGTTCTTGCGCGATGTGGGTAAGCACTTCTCTGTGAACTCGATGATTGCAAAAGAGTCTGTAAAACAGCGTATTGATCGTGAGGGATCTGGTATCTCATTTACTGAGTTCACTTACATGATCCTTCAGTCTTTCGACTTCCAGCAGCTCAATAAATCACACGGTTGTACTCTGCAGATCGGTGGATCTGATCAGTGGGGTAACATTACCGGTGGCATCGAGTTGTCACGTCGTATGAATGGCAATCAAGTGTTTGGCATTACGCTTCCGCTAGTCACAAAATCAGATGGTACAAAATTTGGTAAAACCGAGTCAGGCACTATCTGGTTAGATGCGACTAAAACCTCGCCTTATGCGTTCTACCAATTCTGGATGTCGACAGCCGATGCGGATGTCTACAAATTCCTGCGTTACTTTACCTTCCTAGATGTAGAGCGTATCGCAGAGATCGAAGAGGAAGATAAAGCGGCGGTTGGTCGTCCACAGGCGCAAGGTGTTCTAGCAGAAGAAGTAACACGCTTAGTTCATGGTAATGATGCAGTAGAAGCCGCTAAGCGAATTACAGAGTCACTGTTCTCAGGTGATATTAGCCAACTTAGTGAAGCTGACTTCGAACAGTTAAAGCAAGATGGTCTACCTGCGACTCAGGTTCCAGGAGATCTATCGGATACTCCGTTAACCACTCTTTTAGTGGATGCAGGAATGGCGAATTCAGGTAAACAGATTAAAGATGCACTTCAGCGTGATGCTGTCATCGTGAATGATCGTGCCTGTGGTATGTCAGATAATATGTCAGGCAACGAAATATTCAGCACAGAAGCAGGTCTTTTTGGTAAATATTTCCTAGTCAAACTGGGTAAAAAGAAACATCACCTGTTTTATTTGTAAAAAAGTGTGTTTTTTTACAAAAAAGGGGTTGAATAAAAATCGGGTGTCGGTAATATACGCACCTCGCTTGAGACGAGTACTCAAGCAGCCACCAAGAGATCGGTGGCACGCTCTTTAACAATTAATCAGGTAATGCGTGTGGGCGCTTGTTGA
>CATEEE010000220.1 GCA_949499045.1 Marinobacterium sp. xm-d-530
ATCGCGCACTTGATGGTGAATGGTGATACTGCGTCATTTATTCTGTTTGGTGGTTTACTAGCCTGGGCTGTGATCAGCGTGATACTCATTAATAAAGCGGGTAAACCTGAACTAGAGAAACGACCAACCAGTCTATTTCGTGAGTTGATCTCGGCTGTCGTCACGGCCGTTCTGTTTGGCGCCATAGCCATGATTCATATGAAGCTGGGCTACCCGGTATTTGGTTAAGGGATGACTGAGACTTTAGGGATGAAGCAGATGAAACCATTGATTATAGGATATGTTATTTTAATGGTTTCTATGCTACTTCAGTTTCAAGTCATTTGGCCGGCTGAAGCCGTGTTGCTGTCTCATTGGTCTGAAGGGCCTGCAAGTCTCATGTTTCTTCCTCACGGTATCAAAGCGCTTTTGATTGTTCTGGTCGGACCGATTGCGGTTTTGCCTATCGCTCTAGCTCATTTAACGACCGATATTGCTATCGGAGTGGATGCCAGTAGGCTTCTTTTCTCTGCAGTGGTTAGTTCGGCTGTCATGTTGATCCCGATGTTGATGTTTAACTACGTCTCGCAACGACCACTCTTTTCAGGCGTGTTGGGATTAGGTTTCTCATTGCATCAAACAACGAGGCTTACCTTTTCGGTGGGTTTGATTGCTGCCCTCGTGAATGCATTGGCAAATGCTGCTTGGTATAGTGAAAGTGGTATAACGCTTTTGGCCTTTAGATACATTACGGGCGACCTATTAGGTATCTTGGTGGCGCTTCTGCTTTGGGGCGGATTTTCTCGAATTTTCCTCAAAGTGAGCCGTTAGTTGTGCTGCAAATTGTTCTGTTTGCTCTGCTCTCTGTTGGGTTGGTTATTCAATATGAGGTGATCTTCCCGCTCGAGTCCTATCTTTTGTCTGCTTCAGCAGCTAGCTTTCTTTACATACCGCACGGTATTAAAACCATTATGGTGGTGTTGTCTGGTTATCGAGCGCTGCTGCCAATTTTCACGGCTCATTTGTTGGCTTATGTTGTATGGTCGGTACCTACACCGTCCATTGCTTTGGATGCCATGGTCAGTACGCTGGTTATGTTTAGTCCTTTGATTATTTGGAACTTTAATCGACTTAATCCTCTGTTGGCCCCTCTACCCATTGCAGACGACTCTAAATTAGCGCTATTCAGGATTGTAATAGCCGTCGCTTTTGTCTCATCACTGTTTAATGCACTTTTTCATACCCTAATATTCGCTGATGAGCCTATCGGAATATTGTCGTTTAGATTCATGACAGGTGATTTGCTTGGTAGTCTCTTCGTACTGATGTTATTGATACTAGCTAAAAAGCCGGTGATTAAACTGTTTAATGGACGTCTAAACTGACTTTTTGGTCAATTTCGCATTATGGAATGTTTTAATAAATTGATAGGCTTAATAAGTCTGCTACAATGCACATGTCGATAGCAGCGATAGTCTCTTAGGACTGGAGTGCCTGCTGAATAATTAAAGGAACCCTATATGAGCACTTTGAAATTTTATTTAGGTCTAATCAAGCTAATTGATTCAACCTCAAAAGAGCTTGGTTTGGATTCTTTGACCGATTCTGACCGTCAAGTGCTAAACATGCTTTGGGAAGTGGCAGATCAAAACAGTGCCAAAGCGTCTCTTAGTTACGAAGTCTTTTCGGACTCAGCGATTGCAAAAGGGATCAAAGTGTCTCGTTCGCAATTTTTTAAGTCACTGAAAAAGCTTGAAGATGTTGAGTTGATTAAGCGTGTTGAAGGGCCTCGCAGCTCTACTTACCAGCTTAAAGCTGAATAATGCTTAGTTAAGTAAACATTACACAAAAGCTGCACACTGTGCGGCTTTTTTGTTTTTAGGGTGCGGGTTACCATAGAGTTTTAGAGCTTGGGGTGCGAAGTGGACGATCAGTATTGGATGAAGCAGGCGCTTGAACTGGCAGCAGAGGCTAGTGAGCGTAATGAAGTGCCTGTCGGTGCGGTTGTTGTTCTTAATGATCAAATCGTTGGTCGTGGCTTTAACTGTCCGATCAGCGGTTGTGACCCATCTGCGCATGCAGAGATCCAGGCTCTCAGAGATGCCGCTAAACACCTCGACAATTATCGCCTAGTGGATGCGACGCTCTATGTCACGATCGAACCTTGCTCTATGTGCGCTGGTGCTATTGTTCACTCTCGAATAAAACGTCTGATCTATGGCGCTCTTGAGCCAAAAGCGGGAGTGGCTACCAGTCAAATTCTATTTTTTGATCAGCCCTGGCTGAATCACCTTGTCGAAGTAAAGGGCGGGGTATTGGCTGACGAGTGCTCATCAATGATCAGTGAATTCTTCGCTCGCCGTCGAGATGAAAAGCGTCAATCTAAGCTCGACGGGTGTGTTGAGGATTCTAATCCAGAGACTCAAGCTTAATGGTGCGGTTTTGATTTAACCGCCTGAAGGGCTCGATAATCTGTGCATACTTCTGAATGTTGCTCACATAAGTAACGGGTTCACTGCCACGCGCCTCGCCATGACGGGTTTTAGCCGCTATCTCTGGATCTTCAAGCAGTGGTAGGTATTGTGCTACATCGGCCCATTTGTCGGCATTTTTACCACCGCGTTGTGTCAGTATGCGAGCGTCTTCTAGATGTCCAAAACCAACATTATACCCTGCCATGGCAAGCCAAAGTCTCTCGGGTTCTGGTATGCGATCAGGCACTTTCTCTTCCATTTTTCTTAGGTACTTAGCACCCCCAATGATGCTCTCTCTGGGGTCTGTTCTATCCTCAACCCCCATCTCTTCTGCAGTCGCTTGTGTGAGCATCATAATGCCTCGAACACCTGTGCTGGAGACGGCGTCTTCATCCCAATGCGACTCTTGATAACCTACCGCGGCAAGAATGTGATGATCTAACCCAACCAATTCACCGGCTTCAATGAAGTAGTGATTTAATGGTTCATAACGTTCTTCTAGTGCCATTCTAAAGGCGTGCGTTTCAACAAAATTAAGCGGATTTTTCGGTGGCAAAGAGTCTTGATTAAGTTGGCTAATGAAGGTCTCAGTTTGGGGTCGCTCCAACCATTCGCTTACGGCGAGATTTAGTGTTTGATCTTCACTTTTAAGCGAGTACCAAATGGCAGGGGCATCCGTTTGAATCTCAAAGGCTTTTGCCAGTTCTGGATGATAGCTTTTCACCCGGCTAAAAAGATCGGAAGGGACCACCGCGTAGGTGGCCTCTCTGTTCTGCAGCAGAGTCATAAGATCTAAATGATTTAACTCCTCCAGAAGTTCAAGCTCGATATTGGGCTTGATGCTTAGCAGTTGAGAGGCCTCTGCGCTGCCATCTAACGCAAGAATGTTTCCATCCTGGATGTCATCAAATGATTTAGGCCGCTTAAACCCTTGGGTCTTTCTATAAATAACCAGTGATTGACTGTCTCGATAGCTAGGGTGGGGCTGGTAAATCGAATCTCGAGCTGGAGTATGGTGTAGGTTAGCGGCAGCAATGTCCGCTCGACGATCACGCAGCGCCTGAAAAACATGTTGGTGATCTTCCGCGATGATGAACTCGATACCGACACCTAGGTGATCAGCAAATTTTGTCGCCAGTTGATACTCAAAGCCTGTGCGAGTCTGATCAATTTCGAGTGTGGATAGGGGGGCTGCAAGGGAGACAACACGTAAATAACCTCTATCTGTGATCTGTTCGATAAGCGGCTTTCGATTCGCACTGGTCAAGATAATCCAAACCGCCAGAAACAGAATGCCGGCGGTGTAGATATACGGTCTTAATCTTGGTGCTTGTCGAAGGATAAACATTCGTATTGATTAGCTGCTAGCTCTCCCTAATTGCGTCAGTTTGCGCTAAAATTGCACGTTTTCCAACGCCTGATTCGCAGGATCACCAAGAGGCCTCAGAAACCATGCTCGTTTTGCGCGGAGCTCCAGCTCTTTCTGCCTTCCGTCACGCTAAGCTTTTTAACGCTGTTAGCAAAAAAGTACCGTCTGTTACCGGACTGTATGCGGAGTTTGTTCACTTTGCCGATATGAACTCTGACTTGAGTTCTGAGAAATACTCAATTCTTGAGCGTATTCTACGATATGGCCCTAAAGTGGATCAGCAAGATCCAAAAGGCACACTTATTCTGGTTGTTCCTCGCTTAGGGACTATCTCGCCCTGGTCATCAAAAGCGACTGATATCGTGCACAACTGTGGCTTGGATGCGATCGATCGTATTGAACGCGGCATTGCGTTTTACGTTGAGAGTGCTTCCGAATTAAGCGAGCAAGATCTGGTCGATGTTCAGAGCGTTCTTCACGACCGTATGGTTGAAGCGGTAATGAGCGATTTAGAGCAAGCGAGCTCACTGTTTAGACACGAGCAGCCACGTGAAATGGGTCGTGTTGATATTCTTGGTGGCGGTCGTGACGCGCTGGCTACGGCCAACCAAACTCTAGGTCTGGCACTGGCTGAAGATGAGATTGATTATCTTGTCGATAGCTTCAAAGAGCTAGGTCGAAACCCAGCTGACGTCGAGTTGATGATGTTTGCTCAGGCAAACTCTGAGCACTGTCGTCACAAGATCTTCAACGCCTCATGGGATATTGATGGAGAAGCTCAGCAAAAATCTCTATTCGGTATGATCAAGAACACCAATGAGTTAGGTGGCGAAAAAGTTCTATCAGCTTATAAAGATAACGCAGCCGTTATCGAAGGTTCGCAGGCACCTCGTTTTTACCCCAACCCTGAGTCTCAGCAGTACGGCTACAATGATGAGCCTGTCCACATTCTGATGAAAGTTGAGACGCATAACCACCCGACTGCTATTGCTCCTTTCTCGGGCTCAGCAACCGGTTCAGGTGGTGAGATACGCGACGAGGGTGCGACGGGCCGCGGTGCTAAACCTAAAGCAGGCTTAACTGGCTTTACGGTGTCAGATCTAAACATTCCTGGTTTTGAGCAGCCTTGGGAATCGAAATACGGTAAGCCTGAACGCATTGTGTCGCCACTCGATATCATGATCGAAGGCCCGATTGGTGGCGCTGCGTTCAATAACGAATTTGGTCGTCCAAACTTGAATGGTTATTTCCGTACGTTTGAACAATCAGTACCCGGTGCAAACGGTGAAGAGGTTCGTGGATACCACAAACCGATCATGCTGGCTGGCGGTATGGGGAACATCCGTGCAGACCATGTTGAAAAAGGTGAGATTGAAGTCGGTTCTAAACTGATCTGTCTGGGTGGACCAGCGATGTTGATCGGTCTAGGCGGTGGTGCTGCATCATCGATGAGCTCAGGTAGCTCTTCAGCCGATCTTGATTTTGCTTCCGTACAGCGTGGTAACCCTGAGATGGAGCGTCGCTGTCAGGAGGTGATTGATCGCTGTTGGCAGCTAGGTGAGGCTAACCCAATCGAGTTCATTCACGATGTGGGCGCGGGTGGGCTATCGAACGCTTTCCCAGAGTTGGTGAAAGATGGTGGCCGTGGTGGTTACTTCCAGCTACGTAACATCAACAACGATGAACCTGGTATGGCTCCGCTGGAGATATGGTGTAACGAGGCGCAAGAGCGTTATGTCATGTCAGTTAAGCCGGCAGATTTGGCACGTTTTGAAGAGATCTGTCAGCGTGAACGTTGTCCATATGCGGTAGTCGGTGAAGCGACTGAAGATCATCACCTCACTCTTAACGACACGCGCTTTGAAAACAAGCCGGTTGATCTCCCAATGAGTGTGCTCTTTGGTAAACCGCCTAAAATGCACCGCTCTGTGACTCGTGTAAATTATGAAGTACCAGCATTTGATAGCAGCAAAATTAAGTTGGCCGAAGCGGTTGAACGTGTACTGAAGCTCCCAGCAGTTGCTTCTAAATCTTTCTTGATCACCATTGGTGACCGCTCGATTACTGGTCAGGTCGTTCGTGACCAGATGGTCGGTCCATGGCAGGTGCCTGTCGCTGACTGCGCGGTAACCTCTACTGGGTTTATCGGTTACACCGGTGAAGCAATGGCGATGGGTGAGCGTACCCCACTGGCTGTGGTTGATGGTCCTGCTTCTGGTCGTATGGCGATTGGTGAGACATTAACTAACCTTGCCGGTACGCCGATTGAAGCCCTTAGTGATGTGAAGCTGTCAGCCAACTGGATGTGTGCTGCAGGCCACCCAGGCGAAGATGAGAAACTTTACGATACGGTTCGTGCAGTGGGTATGGAGTTATGTCCTGAACTGGGTATTACCATTCCAGTGGGTAAAGACTCTATGTCGATGCGCACTGTGTGGCAGGATGCAGACGAGCAGAAGTCTGTGACATCACCTCTCTCGTTGGTGATCACTGGTTTTGCACCCGTTTCGGATGTTCGCCGTGTGTTGACGCCAGAACTTCGTACAGATCAGGGTGACACGGATCTGATCTTATTGGATCTAGGACAGGGTAAAAACCGTTTAGGCCTGTCAGCGCTTGCACAAGTCTTCAATGAGGTGGGTGCTGATGTTCCGGATCTTGATGATGCGGGTCAGTTCGCGACCTTCTTTGCAGCCATTCAAGGTCTGAATGAGCAAGGACTTCTGCTCGCTTACCATGACCGCTCTGACGGTGGTCTCCTAGCGACCATCACCGAGATGGCATTTGCCGGTCGTACCGGTGTTGATTTGAGCTTGGATCTTCTTGCCTCTGATGAGTCTGAAATTGCTGCGGCACTCTTTGCTGAAGAGCTAGGTGCGGTTGTTCAGGTTAAGCGTGAAGATACTGAGCAGGTACTGACTGAGTTGAATGCTGCGGGTATCGGTGAGATCGCATCAGTGGTTGGTGCTTTGAATCCGGATGATCTGTTGAATATCAGCTTCGATGATGAAGAAGTTTACTCAGAGAGCCGAGTAACGCTGCAACGCTGGTGGGCAGAGACCTCTTACCAAGTGCAATCACTACGCGATAACTCAGAGTGTGCTAAACAAGAGTTCGATGTGCTGTTGGATGCTGAAGATCCTGGTCTGAATGCTGATCTTTCGTTCGACGTGAATGAGGATATCGCAGCACCGTTCATCTCTACTGGGGTTCGCCCTGAGATGGCTGTTTTGCGTGAGCAGGGTGTTAATGGTCAAATTGAGATGGCCGCTGCATTTGATCGAGCAGGCTTCAATACGGTTGATGTTCACATGAGTGACATCCTTTCCGGTCGCATTGAGCTGGATCGCTTCAAAGGCCTAGTGGCCTGTGGTGGTTTCTCTTACGGTGATGTATTGGGTGCTGGTGAAGGTTGGGCGAAATCGGTTCTATTTAATGACCGTGCGCGTGATCAATTCAGTGCTTTCTTTGAGCGCCAAGACAGCTTCGCACTGGGTGTCTGTAACGGTTGTCAGATGCTCTCTAATTTACACGAACTGATTCCTGGTGCTGAGTTATGGCCACACTTTGTTCGCAATGAATCCGAGCAGTTCGAAGCACGTGTAGCGATGGTCGAAGTTCAGAAATCGAACTCACTGTTCCTTGCGGGTATGGAAGGGTCACGTATGCCAATCGCCGTTGCACACGGTGAAGGTCGTGCTGAATTTGCCGATGCGTCACATCTCGATAACCTAAGTGGTTCAGGTACCGTGGCGTTGCGTTATGTGAATAACCGCGGTGAACTGACGCAGAACTACCCTGCTAACCCGAACGGTTCGCCAGAGGGCATTACTGGTGTGACCTCTTCGGACGGTCGTGTGACCATCATGATGCCTCATCCAGAGCGCGTGTTCCGTGCCGTGCAGAACTCTTGGGCTCCAGATCAGTGGAGTGAGGATGGTGCATGGATGCGTATGTTCCGTAATGCACGTAAGTGGGTTGGCTAAGCCTCCCACTGTCAGCCACTCGGGTTAGAGTGTATAAAGCATTAAAAAAGGCGGCCAATTGGCCGCCTTTCTTCTGTCTTGGTTCGGACTATTCGAACAGTCCGAAGGTGATGCGATCGAACAGGGATCGCTCCTCTTCTGTCTGCTCTGGTGTGTCAGTCGCTTCTGTCGCTGGCGCTTCATCAGCACGAACCGGTTGAGCCAGTGAGCTGGTTGGTTGAATAGGCTCCGCCAGTTCTGTCCCTTCACCTAGCAGTCCAAAGCTTGCTGTGTAGATAAGATCATTGCGGGGCGCTTTGAATGAACGAACTTCGTAGTCTGGGAAGTTAGTCGCCAAAATGGTGCTCGCATCAGCGGCGAGTTCAGTCAGACCAAGCTCAGTGTAAGCTTCTGCCATGATCGCCAATGCGTCGGGTGTTGCCGGTGTCTCTTGCAGGTTTTCAACGACGTAACGACCCCGGTTTGCGGCTGCCAACCATGCCTGACGTTTCATGTAGTAGAGTGCGACGTGGATCTCGTAGGTCGCTAGACGGTTTTTGAGGTACTGCATACGACGTTGCGCATCGGCAGCGTACTCGCTGTCGGGGAAGCGGTTGATCAAGGTTGTGAAGCTGTCGAAGGAGTCGCGTGCAGCGCCAGGATCGCGCTGAGCGACATCAATCGGTAGATATTTCGCAAAGAAAGATCGCTCTGCTTCAAAGGCGCTTAACCCTTTCATGTAATAAGCGTAGTCAACGTTGTCGTGATTGGGGTGCAGGCGAATGAATCGATCGGCTGCTGCTGCAGCTGAGGTGTTCTGGTTCATTCTAAAGTGTGCGTAAATCAACTCTAACTGCGACTGTTCAGAGTAGCGACCGAACGGGTAGCGCGCTTCAAGTAGCTGTAGCTTCTCGATTGCGAGCTGGTTGTTCCCCGCATCGATTGCGCTTAGCGCCTCTTCATAGAGCTGCTCTTCGGGAACATCGGGCTCTATTTTCTCCCCATTGCTACTACAGCCAACCAACAGGGTGGCAGCGAAAAGTGCGGGAATCAGTCGGTTAAAACGCATGTTTACATCCTAATCTATGCACAGCGGTTCAGCGCTGCGATCTCTATTGAGATATACTATTCAATATTCCTTATTTAAACACAGAGCTTAGCTCACCAAAACACTCTTAGAGCCAGATAAAGCAATAATGTCAGAACATATTCAACTTGAAGCCGTTGTACCCGATGAACTCTACGGTAAACGTCTCGATCAAGCCGTTGCACAGATCTTTCCCGACTACTCCCGTTCACGCCTGCAGGGGTGGATAAAAGAGGGGGAGTTGACCGTTGATGGCAAAGTGCTTCGCACGCGAGATAAGCTGGCCGGCGGCGAAAAGATTGTCGTTGATGCTCAAATTGCAGTGATTGAAGAGCATAAAGGTGAGGATATCCCGCTCGACATCGTGTTTGAAGATGAGCACATTCTTGTTCTCAATAAGCCCTCGGGTTTGGTCGTACACCCAGCTTCTGGTCATGCCGAGGGGACTCTGTTAAATGCATTGTTGCATCACGCTCCCGAGGTGGCCCAGGTGCCGCGCGCCGGTATCGTGCATCGCCTTGACCGTGAAACCACAGGGTTGATGGTTGTGGCTAAGACGATTCAAGCGCAGACAGATCTGGTTGAACAGCTGCAAGATCGTTCGATGGGGCGTGAGTATGAAGCGGTTGTGCAGGGTGTCATGATTGGTGGCGGTACCGTTGATGAGCCGATGGGTCGTCACAGTAAGAACCGTCTTAAAATGGCGGTTGTAGGTCTGGGTAAAGAAGCAATTACACACTATCGGGTGTTGAAGAAGTTTCGTTCACACACCCATATTCGCTTGAAGCTCGAGACAGGCCGTACCCACCAGATTCGTGTTCACATGTCACACATTAAATACCCATTGGTCGGCGACCCACTGTATGGCGGCCGTTTCCGTCTGCCTAAAAACTGTAGCGAGCGTATGGTGCAGACGTTGAAAGGGTTTCGCCGCCAAGCACTGCATGCGAAAAAGTTGGAGCTTTGGCACCCTTACACCGGTGAACACTGCAGCTGGGAGATCGATCTTCCAGACGATTTGCAACGTCTGCTAACGGTTCTTGATAAAGATGCGACGAAATACGATTACGAACTATGAATCTAATCTGGGCTGACTGGCCAGCACCGCCAAACATCAAAGCGCTCTGTACGACGCGCCAGGGTGGTGTCAGTTCAGCACCATTTGGCCAGCTTAACTTAGGTGATCACGTCGGGGATTACCCCCAAGCCGTTATAGATAACCGTCAGTTACTTCTGAATTCTCTCTCGCTCATTAAGCCAGCGCAGTGGCTAAAACAGGTTCACGGTGTTGAGGTAGTTGAGGCCTGTTCTGATCAACAGATTCGTCAAGCGGATGCCTGTTACACAACAGAGCCTGGCGTTGCGTGTGTCATCATGACGGCAGACTGCTTACCTGTTCTATTTACGAATCGATCGGGCAGTAAAGTGGCGGCTGCGCATGCCGGTTGGCGCGGTCTAGCGGAAGGCGTGTTGGAAGAGACGCTTTCGCAATTTACTGATCCATCTGAGGTCATGGTGTGGATGGGACCGGCTATCGGTCCAGATACGTTTGAAGTGGGTCAGGAGGTGTATGATCGTTTTGTCGACGATTTTACAGAGACGCGTCACGCGTTTAAGCCCAGTCCTTCGCATAACGAGCGCTGGATGGCCGATATCTACCGGCTAGCTCGATTGCGTCTTAACAGAGCTAGTGTTCGTCAGATCTTTGGCGGTGGTTTCTGCACTTACTCTGATTCAGAGCGTTTTTTCTCTTACCGTCGTCAAGCTCAAACAGGGCGTATGGCCAGCTTAATTTGGTTAGAAGATGATCGATAAGCTCGGTATTGCCCATCCTATTATTCAGGCGCCGATGGCGGGTGTCTCCACACCGGAACTGGCTGCAGCGGTCTCTAATGCAGGAGCGTTGGGTTCTATCGCGGTCGGAGCTGTTAACTCTGATACTGCGCGTCAATTGATACAGAGTACGCGAGCTTTGACGGATCAACCGTTCAACGTCAATCTGTTCTGTCACCAGCAGCCTCAGCGCAGTGCTGAGGTTGAGCAAGAGTGGATTGAGCGCCTAACACCGCATTTTGAGCGTTTCGGTGCGAACCCACCTGCTCAATTGAATGAAATCTACCTAAGCTTCTTAGATGATCCAAACATGTTGGCGGTACTGTTGGAAGAGCAGCCTGCAGTTGTCAGTTTTCATTTTGGTCTGCCTGCAACTACTTGGATTAAGCAGCTACAAAACAGGGGGATCGTGACGCTGGCCTGTGTCACTTCTTTAAACGAGGCACAGTTGGCGATTGCTGCGGGTGTTGATGCTCTAGTGGCTCAAGGTATCGAGGCAGGTGGACATCGCGGTATCTTCGATCCTTACCAAGATTCAGGAATGACGACAGCGGATCTAGTCACTCAGCTGGCCTCTTTCGCTGAACAGCCAATTATTGCAGCGGGCGGCATTATGACAGGGGCTGATATTGCTGCCGCGTTAAATGCAGGTGCGGCGGCGGTGCAGATGGGAACCGCCTTTGTACTCTGCCCTGAGTCTTCGGCCAATGCGGGGTATCGTGCCAATCTATGTCGTGGCGCTGCTGTTAACACCGAGATTACATCTGCCATATCCGGTCGGCTGGCTCGTGGTATTGTCAATCGAGCGCATATTGAGATTGAGCCTCACAACAGAGCGGATGTACCTGACTACCCACTTACCTACGATGCGATGAAGCAGTTGGCCGCAGCCGCTGCTGCGCAGGGGGATGAGGGGTATGCCGCACATTGGGCTGGTACGGGTGCTGGGCTGGCGAGATCTATGCCTGCTGCACAGTTGATCGAAACGCTAGTGTCAGAACTGCATACCTCACTCAGCTCATAAAATCTGATAATCAGATTGCCTAATTTTTGGTAGTCGATATATACTGTCTATCCATACAGTATATTTATCGATTGATTAGGTATTAACGATGGCGATTACGCAGATAGCTGATGCGGTCGATCTTACCGCTGACCATTTAAAAATTCCTTTCTATACAGAGAGTGTCCCCGCTGGATTTCCATCGCCGGCTCAGGACTACATTGATAAGACGTTGAGTCTCAATGAACTCTGCATTAAGCACCCCAATGCCACCTATTTCGTCCGTGTTGATGGTGACTCCATGGATGGTGTGGGCATCTACAAAGGTGATGTCTTGGTCGTCGATCGATCACTGACGGCTCAGCATGGTGATGTGGTGATCGCCAGTGTCAGCGGTGAGATGACGGTGAAGACTCTACAACTACGTCCACGCGTGCGTCTGGTGCCACAGAATCGACGCTACTCGCCCATCGAGTTAAAAGAGGGGAGTGAGCTGCAGGTGTTTGGTGTGGTGGTCAGTGTTGTCAGGGTGTTGAAGTAGTGTCGCAAGTGATCGCACTGGTCGATTGCAATAACTTCTATGTCTCTTGCGAGCGACTGTTTCGTCCAGACCTTCTGGGTGTGCCGATGGTGGTGCTCTCTAATAACGATGGTTGTGCCGTCGCACGCAGTGCTGAGGTAAAAGCCCTAGGCGTCAAAATGGGTGTGCCTCGTTTTCAGATTGAAGAGCTGATAGAGCAGCACGGTATCTGCACCTTCTCATCGAACTATACGCTCTATGGTGACATCTCTGCGCGTGTCATGAATACGCTGGAGTCCATCGCCCCGCGAGTGTTTGTCTACTCGATCGATGAAGCATTTATGGACTTGTCAGGACTGCAGAAAAACTACTCACTGTTGGAGTTTGGCCGTTTCACTAAAAGCAAGGTTGAGAAAGAGGTTGGCATACCGGTGTGTGTTGGCATATCGACCACCAAGACCTTGGCCAAGTTAGCCAATCAGGGGGCAAAAAAGTACCACTCTACAGGCGGCGTTGTTGATCTGACCGAGGTTGAACGTCAGAGGAAACTGATGGCGATGACCGAGGTGGGTGATGTCTGGGGTGTTGGGCGTCGTATCAGTCAACGCTTGGAATCGATGGGCGTTAAGAGTGCGTTGGATCTTGCCGATGCGGACCCTAAATGGATACGAAAACACTTCTCTGTCGTGTTGGAACGGACGGTGTCAGAGCTCAACGGGATATCCTGCATTCCCTTTGACGATACCCCGCCTGTGAAGAAACAGATCGTCGTGTCGCGCTCCTTTGGTGAGCGCATCACCGAGTTAGCGGAGATGCGTAAAGCGATTGCCGGTTTCATTACTCGTGCCGCAGAAAAGTTACGTAAAGAGGGGCAGGTGGCCCAGCATCTGCAGGTCTTTTTGCGAACCAGTCCGTTTGCAAAGAGTCAGCCGCAATATGCGAACTCCACCAGTGAGCGACTGATTGAACCAACCGATGATACGCGGCAGTTATTGGCCGCTTCGATGCGTCTGATAGAGCGTATCTGGTTAGGCGGCTATCAATTTGCCAAAGCGGGCGTGATGTTGAGTGATTTTTACGATCCAAAGCTTCAGCAGCAGACGCTATTTTGTGCGGAAGGAGATAGCCGAAGTGAAGCGTTGATGACGACCTTGGATCAGATTAACTATAAAACAGGTC
>CATEEE010000221.1 GCA_949499045.1 Marinobacterium sp. xm-d-530
GTTGTGGATTATGCGTTAGCCGCTATTTATGAATATGCGGAACAAAGAGCATTAGATCCTCTAAGCCTTTCATACGGAGTTGTTGGTGCCGGTAACGTTGGCTCTCGTTTAGTTAGTCGATTAACAGCGCTAGGAGTTGATGTTGTTGTGTCTGATCCTCCTCGTGCTACTCGAGATGCTTTATTTGTTGATACCCCTCTTGAACAATTAATGGGGCAATCGGATGTTGTCTGTTGTCATTTGCCGTTAACCCATAGTGGTGAGCATGCGACTCATCATTTAATTGACGCGGCTCTTCTAAAGACGCTGAAACCAGGTTCACTCCTTCTAAATGCTGGCCGAGGGCCTACAATCGGTGGTGAAGCGCTCTTGCAGGTTGCCAAACAGAGAACCGATATCACGTGTGTGATGGATGTGTGGGAGAAGGAGCCAACAGTCGAAAGAGAATTAGCGGAGCGTGTGTTGATAGGTACCCCTCACATTGCTGGCTATAGCCTTGAAGGTAAGTTGCGTGGTACCTACATGCTATATGAACGCTACTGTGACCTTTTGGGACTTCCAGTTTCTTCCACTTTTGATAGCCTGTTTACAGAATATCCAACCCCTATGCTGGAATTAACTCGACAAACATCGGTCCAACAGGTGATTCAATCTGTCTACACCATCAAGGAGGATCATCAGCGCTTTATGGACTCTCTGACGCCTATTAATAGTCAACCTAAAGCCTTCGATCAGTTAAGAAAGGGCTACCCTGTACGTCGTGAATTCTCATCATTAAAGCTGTCAGGTCAGACAACAGGCGCTATAAAAAGCGAGTTGGCTGCTCTAGGGTTTAAGGTGGATGAGGTTCAGGTATGAAGTTTCGTTTAGGTGTTTTGGTTAACCCTTATGCAGGTATTGGTGGCAGTGTTGCACTGAAAGGGAGTGATGGTGAATCAATCCGAGACGAAGCCTTAAATCGAGGGGCTCAGCAACTTGCACCAGTCAAAATGCGTCAGGCACTAGAGGCTATTAAGAGCGATCAAATTAAGCTTTATACCTGGGGCGGTGCCATGGGGGAAGAGTCCATCAGCTCCTTAGCATTGGATTGCCAAGTATTAGGTTCGCCGCAGCAGTGGCCGACCACCGCCGAGGATACGTTGATCGCAGCCAGAGCAATGGTTGAGGATGGGGTCGATCTTATTCTGTTTGCTGGTGGTGATGGTACAGCGCGCAATATTTATGAAGCCATTCAGCAACAGGTTCCTGTCCTGGGTGTTCCGGCCGGTGTGAAAATTCACTCGGGCGTTTATACACTGACGCCTTCGCTAGCGGGGGCTCTAATTACTGATCTTATTGAAGGGCGTTTAGTCCGCATGGAGCAGGCTGAGGTTCGCGACATTGATGAGTCAGAGTTTAGGCAGGGGCGAGTTCGTGCACAGTATTATGGCGAGTTGCTTGTACCAGCTGAGCATCAATATGTGCAATCCGTGAAAGAGGGTGGCAAAGAAGTTGAGGAGCTAGTTGTCGCCGATATTGCAGCTGATTTTATTGAACAGATGGATCCTGATCTTCTCTACGTAATGGGCTCAGGTACGACCGTCGCGGCGATCATGGATGAATTGGGGCTTGAAAATACACTCTTGGGTACAGATCTGATCAGAAATGGAGAGATCATAGCCAGTGATTGCTCTGCACAGCAGTTACTGGAATTAATTGGGGATGCCCCTTTTAAGGTAGTCATTACACCGATTGGCGGGCAGGGGCATCTGCTCGGTCGAGGTAATCAGCAGTTGAGCGCAGAGCTGATTCAAAAGATTGGATTAGCGGGGTTGTATGTCGTTGCGACACGCTCGAAAATTGTCGGGTTGAATGGGCGTCCGCTCATTATCGACAGTGGTGACCCAGAGTTGGATCGGAAATTAACCGGTGTGGTCACTGTACACACCGGTTATCGCGATGCTGTTATCTACCGAGTGGGTATTTAACGGCGATTTTGCAGAGCTTCGATTCGGGCTGCTAGAGGCGGGTGGCTTGCAAACATCTCCATAAAACCCTGTTTCTTGATGCTGCTGATTCCGAATGCGGTGAGTTGGCCAGATAATTCCTGTGCCTGACCGGATTCAGCTTGTAGTCTCTGTAGAGCGTTAATCATACCCTGCTTACTGGCTAGATCGGCCCCAGCTTCATCGGCACGGAACTCGCGTCGACGTGAGAACCAAGCCACAATCATGTGAGCAAATACGGCAAATACAATTTCAGCGATAAAGGTTGCGATGTAAAAGCCTATACCTACACCACCTGAGTTGTCGCCACGGCGTAAGAAACTGTCAACGGCATAGCCGACGATACGAGCTAGGAACATAACGAAGGTGTTGATAATGCCTTGAATCAACGACAGGGTGACCATGTCGCCATTCGCCACGTGACCCACCTCGTGAGCCAGAACGGCTTTAACTTCATCAGCTTTGAATCGCGATAGCAGACCGCTACTCACTGCCACCAGTGCGTTATTCTTATTCCAACCAGTAGCAAAAGCATTAGCAGCATTGGACGGGAATATACCAACCTCAGGCATGCCAATGCCGGCTTTTTGAGCCAGCTCTGCAACGGTGTCGACCAACCATTTCTCCTCTGCAGTGCGAGGCTGGTCAATGATTTGAGTGCCCGTTGTTCTCTTGGCCATCCACTTAGAGATGAATAGGGAAATGAATGATCCAGCAAAGCCAAACACGGCACAGAAGGCAAGAAGTGCGCCAAGATCTAAACCGTTGGAGGTTAGATAGGGACCAACACCAAGGATGTTAAGCGTCAAACTGGCCACCAGAATGATGGCTAGGTTGGTGGCTAAGAAGAGTATTATTCTGAGCATTTAGGCTGCTTCCTCAAACAATTTACTTACTACCGTAAATGGTGGCGAAGCAACCTAAATTCAACCTTAAAGGTTCGCTATTAAAGGCGCACTCTTACAGGTTTACAACGCGTGCTTCGATGGAATCACGCAACTCTTGATAAGAGTCGATGTTTTCAGGAGCGAAATAGAGTTTGTAGTAGACCTTTTCACGCACGCGGTTAACCCCTTCACGGCTTTCACCGGTCATCGATGCATAGGTGTGTGCCATTTGTAGGTGAATGACCAGTGTGCCAGCCGGTTGAGTAAACGAGTTGCCTGCTAAATTAACACGCTGGCGCGGTTCATGTTGTGAGTAAAAAGAGATCTCACCAATGTGTGCCATGTTGATTAGAAAGTTTGAAGTAATGTCCACAACCAACTTCTTATCCATGCCGTTGTGGTTCATTTTAATACCGCGATCTTTTTTGATCTTTAAAAACATAACTACTCCTGTTTTAAAGTCGCACTATAGTCTGGTTATATGACAGTGATACGACATTGCTCCATTCCGTAGAGCACTGGTTACTGTTTGTAGGTTTTTAGGAAGGTACCTATTCTTGAGATGGCATCTTCCAATAGTCTTGGTTCTGGTAAAAAAACAATTCTAAAGTGTTGAGTATCCGGTAAGTTAAAACCACTACCATGCACAATCAGCACTTTTTGCTGCTGAAGCAGATCCAGCGCGAATTTCTCGTCATTGCTGATAGGATGAATCTCGGGGTCTAACTTCACAAAACAATACATCGCCCCCTTGGGTTTGACGCAGCTAACTCCAGGAATATCGTTCAGCATCTTATAAGCGATATCTCGCTGATCACATAGGCGACCACCAGGAACAATGAGTTCATTAATCGATTGATAGCCACCCAACGCAGTTTGAATTGCGTTTTGTGCCGGTACATTGGCACATAGACGCATGTTGGCCAGCATCTCTAAGCCTTCGATATAATCATTTGCCGTGTGCTTAGGACCACTCATAAACATCCAACCCGAACGGAAGCCCGCTGCACGGTAAGTCTTTGACAAACCGTTAAATGTGCAGACCAATACATCATCAGTCAGTGATGCGATTGAGGTGTGTTTAGCTTCGTCGTAAAGAATCTTGTCGTAGATCTCGTCAGCAAAAATGATCAAGCTATGTTCGCGAGCTAGCTCAATAATCTCTTTAAGAACCGATTCTGGGTAGAGTGCCCCTGTTGGATTGTTAGGGTTAATGACAACAATCCCGCGGGTGTGCTCGGAAATTTTGCTACGAATATCCTCAATATTTGGGAACCACTCTCGATCTTCGTCACACTGATAGTGAACCGGTGTACCGCCTGCCAGGCTGACCGCAGCCGTCCAAAGCGGGTAGTCAGGCGCCGGAATTAACATCTCATCGTTATCGTTGAGAAGCCCCTGCATTGCCATCACAATCAGTTCAGAGACGCCATTACCGATGTAGATATCTTCTATGGTGACATCTTTAATGCCCTTGCGTTGTGACTCCTGCATGACCGCTTTACGAGCGGCAAACAGACCTTTTGAATCACAGTAGCCCTGTGCGCTGGGCAAGTTATAGATGACGTCTTGAACAATCTCGTCTGGGGCATCAAAGCCCCATGGGGCCGGGTTACCGATATTCAGTTTTAAAATTTTGTGACCGTCCTCTTCTAAGCGTTTTGCTTCTTGAAGGACAGGTCCACGAATGTCGTAACATACATTGTTGAGTTTGTTGGACTTTCTAATCTGAGACATCGGTAGAGCTCTTCTCACGGGGAGATTAATTTAAAGGGGATCGATTTGAGTAGAATACGTCGTAATAGCAACGTGTTGGTAAGCAAACCGTGTTAGCTGTAACTATACGACTTTGCTCGGTTTGGGTATAGAGTTTACCTTACTCTTAGAGAGGTTTTTCATAATGCAAAAAGATGATTTTAAAGACGATGAGTACTGGCGAGACAAGTTGTCAGCTGAAGAGTTCTATATATGCCGCCAAAAAGGAACAGAGCGTGCCTTTACTGGGGCCTATTTTGATGAGAAACGATCTGGTTTATATCGTTGCAAATGCTGCGATGCCGAACTGTTTGATAGCACTCTGAAATATGATTCGGGATGTGGTTGGCCCAGTTTCTTTGATGAGTTGGGTGAGGGGAGGGTGGATCAGCATCCTGACCACTCGCATGGTATGGTGCGCACAGAAATTACCTGCAGTCAGTGTGGATCCCATTTGGGCCACATTTTCCCGGATGGTCCGAATCCAACGGGCGTTCGATACTGTGTTAACTCTGCATCACTCAATTTTGAACCGGATCACTGATGAAATCATTTGCACAGATTTTGCAACAAGCTAAGCACTTTCATTCCGGCTGGAGCGATTCTGAGCTATTAGGTCCTAGGGCGGCTAATCGAGCAGAGCTTTTGGCAACTCCGGATGATCGTATCTTGTCGGCGATGACCTGGCGTATTTTCTGTGCGGGTCTCAAACGCTCGTTAGTGGACGGCAAGTGGCCGGCCTTTGAGAAGGCCTTTTTTGGATTCGATCCTGAGAAGGTTTCGCTAATGAGTGATGATCACCTCGATGCATTAATGCAGAACAGAGATCTCATTCGCCACTTTGGAAAAATTAAAGCGACTCGTATCAACGCTTTAATGATTCATGAGGTTAGTCAAAAGCTGGGCGGTTTTGGTCAGTTCTTGGCTGATTGGCCGATAGAGGATACCGTCGTTGGTTTGTGGAGTTATCTTAAAAAAGAGGGCGCGCAGCTGGGTGGCAACTCAGGGGCTTATGCACTTCGTATTGTGGGGCGAGACAGTCCAGTCCTGACGGATGATGTTGTGGTTGCGTTGAAAGCGCAGGGTATTATTGATAAACGTCCCACAGCTAAGCGTGATCTGCTTCTGGTTCAAGAGGCATTCAATCAATGGCGAAGTGAGTCGGGCTTTGATCTATGCCAAATCAGTCGTCTATTAGCCAGATCCATTGGTTAGTAGACTACCGATGCAAGCAGGTTACCTGGCTTAGAAAAGTCTCTAGATCTTCTGCAATGACGCTGAACTTTTTCTGCCCAGGCTTTTCGAGAAGCACTCGCCCGGTACTGCTCTCAACTGAAAGGATCTGATCTCCGTCGGGTTCAGTGGTAGCAAAGAAAAAGCTAATAGTTTGTCTCATTCGTTTTTTGTTCAGTGCGTGGCCAATTAGGTTCTCTCTTAAGCGTTCTAGATCGTCTGGGTTCCAGACAAAAATTAGGCTCAACTCACCTTCAGTGTGATTGGCTAGTATGGGTTGTGACCAAAAGCAGGTGTAGTAATCGATGATCGATTGGGGAATATCAATCTCTAGAGCATCGGACAGTCTTTCAAACATGTCCAGAGGTGTATTCTCGATAGAGGCTGGTAACCACTCACACTCATGATCGACCTCAAAACCAGGCCGTAGTGCGGGGCTCAACCAATCATCTTCAACCAGAATGGTTGGATTGCCTTGCTGTTGGCATTCTGATGTGAATTCGTCGAAGAGACGAGTCAGTTGAGCAGTAACGGCGGACATGTCATTTCTCTCTAATTTATCCAGCGCGTAGATTAACAAATAATCAACCTTCAGTTTGGTTTAAAAAAATCGCTATTTTTTAGAAAAATATCGGATAAAGGTTTGACTCTGCTCGAAAAGCCATTAAAATTCGCACCCTGTTCTTGAGCAGCAATGCTCAGTTACTGCTGGAGCGGTAGTTCAGTTGGTTAGAATACCTGCCTGTCACGCAGGGGGTCGCGGGTTCGAGTCCCGTCCGTTCCGCCATTTTGAGATTGATCGGTTAGAATACCTGCCTGTCATCTCAAATGGGATGTTCAGGGTCGCTAAGTCCCGTCCGTTCCGCCATTTTCTTAAACGGCTAGAAAATGTTGAAGTCGCAAGACAAGCCACCGTTATGGGCGAATAGCTCAGTTGGGAGAGCATCTGCCTTACAAGCAGAGGGTCGGGGGTTCGAACCCCTCTTCGCCCACCATAACGGAGCGGTAGTTCAGTTGGTTAGAATACCTGCCTGTCACGCAGGGGGTCGCGGGTTCGAGTCCCGTCCGTTCCGCCATTTTGAGTTTGATCGGTTAGAATACCTGCCTGTCATCTCAAATGGGATGTTCAGGGTCGCTAAGTCCCGTCCGTTCCGCCATTTATGAGTTCGCAGTACTCTGATTCTGCAGCTATTGTTGGAGCGATCTTTTAAAGGTCGCGATTGATCGCCTAGTCGATGACAATGTCCCAACAGTTAGCACACGCCTACGATATGGGCGAATAGCTCAGTTGGGAGAGCATCTGCCTTACAAGCAGAGGGTCGGGGGTTCGAACCCCTCTTCGCCCACCATATCGAGTTCTGATTCATGCAGACACCTTCAATCAAGATCGACACTATCAACTTACCCTGTGGGTTGAGTTTTGATCTGTTGCGCCTTGATCAAATCGATAGTCTGATTTCGGGTAATAAGTGGTTCAAACTGCTACCCAATCTCACCAAGCTAACTTCAGGTGATCTAGTCGCCAGCTTTGGTGGCCCTCACTCCAATCATATTCATGCACTGGCCTACTCGGCCTGGAAGCAGGGGCTCAATTCGGTTGGTTTTATTCGGGGTGAACCTCAATCCACACCAACGCTTGAGGATGCTCAATCTTGCGGCATGCGGTTGATATTCATCGAGCGTGACATCTACCGTGAAAAGCCTATTCAGTGGTTGGCAGATCGATATCAGTTAATCGATCCACACTGGATACCAGAGGGTGGAAGTAATCTAAACGCACTCCTCGGTTGTGCTTCTATTTGGCAGCAAGCCTGTTTGCAGGGCGTCAACTACGATCAGGTCTATGTGGCTGTGGGATCCGGGGGAACCATGGCGGGTTTAATAGCGGGTGCACCTAAAGAGACCGAACTGGTCGGCGTTTCTGCTTTAGGAAGTCGTGCTGACTTAGAAGAGCGTGTCAGCGAATTGCTAATACAGGTAGATCCTCTTCAAGTAGATCACTCTGCGCAATGGTCTATCGAAGTGGCACTGCAGCAGCGCTATGGTAAGGTGAACGCTGAGCTAGCTGCTACGCAGGTTCGAGCTCAAGCCTTGGGGGTTACATTAGACCCAATCTATACCTTGCGGGTATTCCACTACTTAAATCGCCTGTTCATCAAAGGTCGTCTTAAAGATAAGCGTGTTCTTATGGTGCATACGGGAGGTTTGCAGGGTCTTAGGGCTCAGCAACAGCGAATCAATCGTCTGGCGTATGAGTTCGTCGGTCCGCTCCCTTTTTAAAGGCTTTTAACACCTAGGTCGGCTAACTTTCTCCCTCTACAAGCTTTATACTGATATGTACTTATTAAATGATATCCGCAGGGAAACGCACAGGGTATGTATCAATTTCGCAATATTGGTCTGATAGGCCGCTTAGGAAGCAAAAAAGTCATCGATACCATGAAGCAGCTCATTCGGTTCCTTGAGCAGCGTCATCTGAACATCGTGGTTGACGATAAAATATCAGAACTAATGCCAGGTCATGGTCTTCAGGTCTCTCCTCAAAAATTGATGGGGGAGGTAGCGGATCTTGTGATTGTAGTGGGCGGTGACGGTAGTTTGCTGGGTGCGGCCCGCTCATTAGCGTCGTCAAACGTACCGGTGTTGGGTGTAAACCGAGGAAATCTGGGATTCTTGACGGATATAAAACCTGAAGAGATCGAAGAGATGGTCGATCAGGTGCTGGAAGGACACTACGTTGTTGATAAGCGTTTCTTGTTGGATGTCACCGTTAAGCGTAACGGTGAGCCTATTGCTGAGACAACGGCCCTCAATGACTGTGTATTGCATCCAGGTAAAGCGACGCGAATGATTGAGTTTGAACTCTGGATTGAAGGTCAGTACGTCTACACGCAGCGATCAGACGGTTTGATCGTCGCAACCCCAACAGGTTCTACGGCCTATTCTCTGTCGGCTGGCGGCCCTCTAATGCACCCTAAACTGGATGCGTTGGTTCTGGTCCCCATGTTCCCGCATACGCTTTCAAGCCGTCCTATTGTGGTGGACGGTAACTCAGAGTTGAAACTGGTAATCAGCGAAAACAATGATACTTACCCGTCGGTAGCCTGTGATGGCCAAAGCAACATAGCGTTAGCACCCGGGGATACAGTGACGATCAGTAAGAAGCCACAAAAACTGCGCCTGCTTCACCCAGAAAACTACGATTTTTACAGCACCTGCCGGACCAAGCTCGGTTGGAGCTCAAAGCTCTGGGATAAGTAGTTTTGCAGAGACAAGGTATAGATTTAATTGGTGATATCCATGGTTGTGGCGAGAGCTTGAAGCTTCTGCTCAACCGCATGGGGTATAGGGAAATTGATGGTGCTTATCGCCATCCTAGCCGTCGCGTTATTTTTCTCGGTGATGTCATTGATCGCGGGCCACGTATTGTTGAGACCTACGAAATTGTTCGTGCCATGGTTGAAAAGTCTGGCGCTGAAATCGTCATGGGTAACCATGAGTACAACTACTACTGCTATAAAACACCTAAGGGTGATGGGAGCGGTGATTACCTTCGTGAACATACGCCAAGACACCAGCGAATTGTACAAGAGACCCTAAGTCAATTTGCTCATCGCCAATCGGATGAACAAGAGCTATTGGATTGGATTGAGTCGATACCACTGTTTATCGAGCATGATGATCTTCGAGTTGTTCATGCTTGTTGGCACTCAACCTTGATCAATCGTCTGAAGGAGCGAGTCGATTCTGCTCCGGTCGTCGATAAGTCGTTTCTTTTGAACTCAGTTGTACCGCACAGTTTTGAGTTTCTGGTCATGGATCGACTGACTCGCGGTACTCATATGCGATTGCCCAACAACGAAGTGATGATTAGCAAAGATGGTTTTAAACGTCACTTCTTTAGAACCCGTTTTTGGGCGCAAGAGCCTAAACGTATGGGGGACGTGGTATTTCAGCCTGATCCTTTGCCAGAGCACATAGCAAGGACTGAGCTAACACCGGCTGACTATGTTGATCTTCAATTCTATTCTCGCGATGAGCGCCCACTGTTTATCGGTCACTACTGGTGTGAAGGTGAGCCTAAGCCTGTGGCCGATAACATCGCCTGCTTAGACTACAGTGCGGTTAAATATGGCAAGTTAGTTGCCTACCGCTTCGACGGTGAAAAAACGCTGGATAGCAGTAAGTTCATCTGGGTTGATGTAGACGCGGAGTTCCCTCGCTAGTGTATCCAGTGGTTAAAACCGATCTATCGGTCGATCTAACTGAGTTCACTCAATTCCTATGGGCAAATGCTATCCCTCATCGAGTTGTGGAAGAGGGTGACAGTCAGACACTGTTTGTTGCTGCCCATATCAACCGTGAAAAAGTCCTAGAGCTCTTTAACTATTGGCGAGAGGGTGGTGATCTCAGCAAGATCACCGTTCAAGTTCAAAACCCTAAAAGCTTATCTCCTTTTAAAATTTCAGAGCTGAAACAGCTGCCTGTGACAGCGTTGCTGATTGCTTTTACAGCCCTCATCACGCTTCTGATTGATTTCGGTGGTAATGCCGATTGGATGGTGAAATTCAGTTTTGCTGATTTTACAGTGAGCTCCAGTCAGATTGAGTATCACACTTTGAGTACTATGCTCTCATCGGGTGAGTGGTGGCGGATTTGGACACCGATGTTTATGCACTTCTCTCTGCTGCACATTCTGTTTAATCTGCTCTGGGTTTGGATGATCGGAGGGGCGATAGAGCGTCTTCAGGGGACCACTCACTTTCTGCTGCTGGTTCTATTCTCGGCTGCTCTGTCTAATCTGGCACAGTTTTGGGTGACGGGGCCGCTCTTTGGGGGGCTATCAGGTGTCGTCTTTGCCGTATTAGGGTACACCTGGCTATGGGATCAATTGAGCAGCAGGCCTCTGTTTAGACTGCCTAAAGCGCTGTTTGGATTCATGATTTTTTGGTTGGCCCTGGGATACACAGGAGCGCTTGAACTCATTGGTTTAGGAGCTATCGCCAATACCGCTCATCTGGCCGGACTGCTGTCTGGTTTAGCTTTCGCATTAATTAGCCGAGTTTGGCTCCCTAAAACTACCTAAAAGCCTCTGTTAAAGACCCCTCAAACGCTCCTCTCTATGATATTCTGAATGCTTCAAATTTGAATGAATGGGTAGCGGTTTGAATTACGAAAAAATGATCGAAACCATGACGCCAGATGTCTATCAGGCGCTTAAAGTGGCCGTTGAAATAGGTAAGTGGCCCAATGGTGAAAAGCTCTCTCCTGAGCAACGTGAAACCAGTATGCGTGCGGTCATTGCTTATGAAGTGGCACGTGATATTCCACAGGATCAGCGAGTAGGCTTCATCGATCGTACTCGTCCTGATGGTAACCAGCATGGTTCTGACCCAATGCAACCTGACGTGTTGAGAATCCTAACCGATGATTAATGACTCTTTATCGCTGCAAGCCGAGGGTGTTTTGGAGAAGATGCGAGTGCATCTCGACTCCCCTGTTAGTTATGAACTCTCATTGAATGGAGAGGCCGGCCCGTTAGTGAATGACTTTATAGGTCAGCCCATTCGCCTAGAATATATCGGGCAAATCAACTGCCTATCCTGCGGCCGAAAATCCAATAAAAGTTTCAATCAAGGCTTCTGTTACCCCTGCTTTAAAAAACTTCCGGGCTGTGACACCTGCATCGTTAAGCCAGAAACTTGCCACTTTGCCGAAGGGACCTGTCGTGATGAAAGTTGGGGTTTGAAAAACTGCTTTGCCCCGCATATCGTCTATTTAGCAAACTCATCGGGTCTTAAAGTCGGCATTACTCGCCAAACCCAGATCCCCACTCGCTGGATTGATCAGGGGGCTGTGCAAGCACTTCCGATTATGGAAGTGGATAACCGCCTGCAGTCAGGTCTTGTTGAAACAATCTTTGCTAAACAGGTGGCTGATAAAACCAATTGGCGTGCCATGCTGAAAGGTGACGTTTTGCCTCTTGATTTGAAACAGGAACGCGATCGTCTGTTCGAACTCTGTGATGAGCCATTACAACAGCTCATCAGTGCTCAATCTGGCGACGCGATCCGTAAGCTTGATGCAGAAGTGGTTGAAATTAACTTCCCAGTGCGTAACCACCCTCTCAAAGTAACCAGTTTTAATTTTGATAAAACGCCTGTTGTAGAGGGCATATTGGAAGGGGTCAAAGGCCAGTACCTCATTTTAGATACGGGCGTCATTAACCTGCGCAAGTTTGGCGCGTACAACATTAAATTTTTCGCGTGATTGGAGAGACAACCTTGAGTGACCAACCCAACACTATTTATTTAAAAGATTATCGTGTTCCTGAATTTTTAATCGACTCAGTTGCGCTTCGTTTTGAGTTGGATGAAGAAGAGACTTTAGTCTTTACTACCATGCAGATGCGACGTAACCCCGATTCTCACCTGCGCAATGCCCCTCTGATTTTAAATGGTGATAAAGACCTTCAGCTCAAACGACTCTGCATTAATGATCAGCAGGTGCCTGAAGGCGAGTACACAGTCACTGAGGAGTCACTGACGGTCTCGGTTGTTCCTGATCAGTTTACCTTGCAAACACTCTGTCGCATTCAGCCACAACTTAACACGGCATTGGAGGGTCTCTACCGTTCGGATGGTGTCTTCTGTACACAATGTGAAGCCGAGGGCTTTAGGCGTATCACCTATTATCTGGATCGCCCTGATGTGATGTCCCTGTTTGAGACAACCATTATTGCTGATCCTAAGCAGTATCCAGTGTTGCTATCCAACGGTAATGCCGTTGATAAAGGTGTGACTGATGATGGGCGTCACTGGGTCACTTGGCAGGATCCACACCCCAAGCCAGCCTACCTGTTTGCCCTAGTGGCGGGTGATTTAAGCTGCATTGAGGATAAATTCACAACGGCGTCTGGACGTGAGGTTCAGCTGCAAATATTTGCTGAGCCGAAAGATCACGACAAGCTAGCTTATGCAATGGACTCACTAAAGCGCTCGATGCGCTGGGATGAAGAGGTCTATGGCCGTGAGTACGATCTTGATATCTATATGATCGTGGCAGTCGACTTCTTCAATATGGGTGCTATGGAGAACAAGGGGCTCAATATCTTCAACACCAGTTGTGTGTTGGCCAGTCAAAAGACCACAACAGACCTTGGGTTTCAAAGGGTTGAGGCGGTGGTTGCGCATGAGTATTTCCATAACTGGTCAGGTAACCGTGTTACCTGTCGCGACTGGTTCCAGTTAAGTCTTAAAGAGGGCTTTACCGTCTTTCGTGATGCAGAGTTCTCGGCCGATATGAACTCACGCACCGTAAAGCGAATTGAAGATGTGTCACTACTGCGGACCGCTCAATTTGCTGAAGATGCTGGTCCCATGGCGCATGCGGTAAGACCGGAATCGTTTATTGAGATTTCGAACTTTTACACGTTGACCGTGTATGAGAAAGGCGCTGAAGTGGTGCGTATGATCCATCAACTTCTGGGTGAAGAGACTTTCAGAAAAGGTACGGATCTCTATTTTGAACGTCATGACGGCCAGGCAGTCACGACGGATAACTTTGTAGCAGCGATGGAAGAGGCTTCAGGGCGCGATTTAACACAGTTTAAACGCTGGTATTCGCAAGCAGGTACTCCTGTTGTTGAGGTCTCTGATCAGTGGGATGCAAACTCAGGAAACTACCAGCTGACCTTTAAACAGAGCTGTCCAAGCACTCCAGGCCAAGAGCATAAAGACCCTTTCCATATGCCTGTCCGTTTTGGCCTATTAACGCAGGAGGGTGCCGAACTCTCTTCAGGTGTGGTTGAGCTCACGCAAGAGGTACAAAGTGTCAGCTTTGATGGTCTCTCAGACAAGCCAATTCCTTCGCTACTTCGCGGTTTTTCAGCACCGATTAAATTGCGTTTTAACTACACGGATGAGCAGCTGCTGCATCTGATGCGATTTGATACGGATGGCTTTAATCGTTGGGAATCTGGACAGCGTTACTTAGTTAACAAGCTGCAAGCGGGCATTGCCGGCGCGACAGTCGAACCCAATGTTGCACTTCTAGAGGCTTGGAATGCGCTACTGGAAGATGAATCCCTTGATGAGGCGATGTTGGCTAAGCTCTGTACATTGCCGAGCGAGGCTTATCTGAGTGAATTGGCCGAGGTCATTGATGTTGAAGCGATTCATGCGACGCGTAAAGCCTTTGTCAAAGCACTGGGTGTTGCTCTAGCGCCTCAGTGGTTAGCAGTCTATCAGCGCTGTACCTCGACTGAAGTTTACCAGCCCAGTGCGGACCAGGTGGCTAAGCGCAGTCTGAAAAATCTAGCGTTGAGCTACTTGATCGCTGCCAACTATGAGGGTGCCATTGAGTTAGCAATGGAGCAGTTCAATAACGCTGACAATATGACAGACCAGCAGTCAGCATTGGCTGCACTGGTGCATTCACACGATATTGAGGCCGCAAATCAGGCGCTTACGGCATTCAAACAGCAGTGGTCAGCTGAAGCACTGGTGATGAACAGCTGGTTCTCACTTCAGGCTTGTGACACTAAAGAGGGCGCTCTGGATCGAGTGAAATCACTAGAGAATGATGAGCTATTTGATGCGAAGAATCCGAATAAATTGCGCAGTCTGATCGGCGCTTTTGCCAGTGCGAATCCGGTTCAATTCCATGCGCCAGATGGCTCTGGCTACCACTATTTAGCTGATTGGATCATTCGCTTGAATGAGCAAAATCCTCAAATTGCATCGCGAATGTTAACGCCTTTAACTCGCTGGAAGCGCTATACTAGTGATAAGCAAAAGTTAATGAGAGCTCAACTAGAACGCATTATGGAGCAAAAGGCCCTGTCGCCAGATGTTTATGAAGTGGTTAGTAAGAGCTTAGTGTAAAAGGAGTCATTGATATGGCTATCTCTATCGATTCTTCAATTAAGTTCGATCTGCAACAGAACTACCGCCGTTACCTGAACTTTCTGGATCAGTATGGGGCTGAGAACGATGCACTGAAAAATGCTCGAAGCTCGAAGGTCTGGATTGTGGCATTGGTGCTACTGATTTTCGCTCTAGCCTCAGACTTTTTCTTAGGTGCGAGCGCTGCTCTGTTTGGAATCTTCTTCTATCGAGTCGTGATGGCTTGGTTAGAGGTACGAAAAGCAGAAGAGGGGCGTGAACAGGCTGAACGCTGGTTCTCTACCAAAGGGTTTAAGTTCGAAGGTCGCGTACTCTTCTTCAAAGAGGACGAGATGCTAGAAGAGCCTGTGGATCCATTTGATGAGCGAATCTACAAGTAGTTGCAATTCAAAAAGGGCAGATCATGGATCTGCCCTTTTAGTTTAAGCGTTATCTTCAAGGATCATATCCGACGCTTTTTCTGCAATCATCGTAATCGGTGCATGGGTATTACCCGAGGTGAGTGTGGGCATGACTGATCCATCCACGACACGCAGTCCGTCTATCCCGTGTACTTTTAGACGTGTATCAACCACGGACATCTCATCGTTGCCCATTTTGGCGGTGCCGACCGGGTGGAAAATCGTTGTTCCCACATCACCTGCAGCCTTTGCGAGCTCTTCATCTGATTGAAGCTGAGCACCTGGTTTCAACTCAATGGGGTTGAATTCACTCAGACGTTGAGTCGCCATTAGCTTGCGAGCATGACGTAAACTATCGGCAGCGACTTTGCGATCACCGTCCGTCGATAGGTAGTTTGGCTTAATCGCTGGCGGGACATTCGGATCCGTTGATTGAATATGACAAGTACCACGACTCTCAGGACGTAGGTTACAGACGGAGA
>CATEEE010000222.1 GCA_949499045.1 Marinobacterium sp. xm-d-530
AAAGGGTTGTAGTAACAACCCTTTAGGTTCAAAAACTAACTAAGATCAATTTTATCGATCACATCTACCCGATGCAATTGATTGAACTCATTACAGAACAAAAGAGATCACTAAAAAAACAAAAACCCGAATCACCTTAACGATGAATCGGGCTTCATTTTAGCAGTCTAATCGAGTAGTCAATTAGTCAAACTTACGACCTTTGCTTGCAGCAATACGCATACGAAGTGCATTCAACTTAATGAAACCTGCAGCGTCTTTCTGATCGTAAGAGCCTGCATCATCTTCAAACGTTGCGATGCTCTCGTCGAACAGACTCTCTTCAGAGCGACGGCCAACAACTGTCACATTACCTTTGTACAGTTTCACGCGAACTTCACCGTTCACATACTTCTGGCTCTCGTCGATCATTGTCTGAAGCATTTTACGCTCCTCAGACCACCAGAAACCGTTGTAGATAGTCTTAGCGTAGCGTGGCATCAGCTCATCTTTGAGGTGTGCAGTTTCACGATCAAGCGTGATCGATTCGATCGCACGGTGTGCAGGAAGCATGATAGTGCCGCCCGGTGTTTCGTAACAGCCACGTGACTTCATGCCGACGAAACGGTTCTCTACGATATCAAGACGACCGATACCGTTTTCACCCCCGACCTTGTTAAGGTAAGCAAGAACCGTTGCAGGAGACATCTCTTCACCATTGATGGCAACAACATCACCTTGGCGATATGTCAGCTCAAGGTAAGTTGGCTGATCTGGAGCTTCCTCTGGAGAGACAGACCAACGCCACATATCCGCTTCAGCTTCTGCCCATGGATCTTCAAGAATGCCGCCCTCGTAAGAGATGTGAAGCAGGTTCGCATCCATAGAGTAAGGTGACTTTTTCTTCTTGTTAGAAAAATCGACAGGGATGTTGTGAGTCTCACAGTAAGCCATCAGCTTCTCGCGAGAATTAAGATCCCACTCACGCCAAGGAGCGATAACGTGAACACCAGGCTTCAGTGCATAGGCACCCAATTCAAAACGCACCTGATCGTTACCTTTACCAGTCGCACCGTGCGAAATCGCATCAGCACCAGTTTCGTTAGCGATCTCAACAAGACGCTTAGCGATTAGTGGACGAGCAATAGACGTACCTAATAGGTATTCACCTTCATAGATTGTATTTGCACGGAACATTGGGAATACGTAGTCACGAACAAACTCTTCGCGAAGATCTTCGATGTAGATCTCTTTAACGCCCAAAGCTTCCGCTTTAGCTCGCGCTGGCTCAACCTCTTCGCCCTGACCAATGTCAGCGGTAAAGGTTACAACTTCGGCATTGTACTCATCTTGTAACCAACGAACGATTACAGAGGTATCCAAACCACCTGAATAAGCTAAAACGACTTTTTTAATGTCGGACATTGAGGACTCCAACTCCATGCTCACCCGATCTGGGCAGAGGTTAATACGGCGTACTGACAGACTGAATCAGACAGCACTAAAATTTATGGGTGCAAATTATAGCGAACTATTAGGGAAATATCAGTAGATCTGAGTTTTAACTCTGCCCTTATCCTAAGGATTTGTTAAACTCACCTAAAACCCGTCTAAGAGTAAGGATCTACTGTGCCAAATTCGAAACAGCGTCACCCAATGGCAGACCGTTTTCGTGGTTATCTTCCTGTCGTTGTCGATGTCGAAACAGCTGGGTTCAATGCTCAAACCGATGCCCTTTTAGAGATAGCAGCGGTCACGCTGACGATGGATGAAGAGGGTTATCTGATCGTTGATCAGTCTATAGAAGCGCAAGTAGAGCCCTTCGAAGGTGCCAACTTAGAGCAATCAGCGCTAGATTTCACAGGTATCGACCCCTGGTCACCGGATCGTGATGCTGAGCCTGAGCTAATGGCTATGGAGAAGATCTTCAAACCTATACGCAAAGCGGTTAAAGCTCACGACTGTAAGCGGGCTATTTTGGTGGGTCATAACGCACACTTCGATCACAACTTTGTTACCAATGCAGCCGATCGCTGTGATATCAAGCGCAACCCTTTCCACCCATTTTCCACCTTTGATACCGCCACACTGGCTGGTTTAGCCTATGGCCACACTGTGCTTGCTAAGGCGTGTGATCTCGCTGGAATTAGCTTCGACAACAAACAAGCGCACTCCGCTCTGTATGACACAGAGAAGACGGCTGAACTGTTTTGTATGATTGTGAATCAGTGGAAAGAGATGGGGGGATGGGACATGATGCTCGCCCTCAGAGAAGAGAGCGAGCTGGATTAACTGACTAAGGGCTATTAGCTCTCAGCGCTGTCACCCTCTTCAGATTTAGCTGCTTCAGTGACCAATTTCTGTAGTTCACCACTAGCAGCCATGTCGCAGATAATGTCACATCCGCCGACTAGCTCACCATTTACCCAAAGCTGAGGAAAGGTCGGCCAGTTAGCGAACTTAGGTAGCTCTGCGCGAATGTCTGGATTCTCAAGAATATTGACGAAAGCAAAACGTTCGTTACACGACATCAACGCCTCAGATGAGCGTGATGAAAAACCACACTGTGGAAAGCGAGGTGTGCCTTTCATGTAAAGAAGAATGGCATTGCTTTCAATCTGTTCTTTAATTGTCTCTAAAGTGCTCATTATCTCACCTCTTAAATCTCATTGAACGAATGGGCGCACTATACATTAAATCTGAGTAAAAAACTCGGTTATAACCACTCTAAGATTGCTTATTTTCTAAGCACAAAATAATATTAGTCTCCAGCGACAGCCACGGCTGTCTTTTTGCGTTTTATGGAGAACTCTTTCAATGACCATGACCCCTGTAATGCCCACCTATGCTCGATTACCTGTTACTTTCACCCATGGTGAAGGTGTTTGGTTGTACGACACAGAGGGGCGACGCTACCTGGATGCGCTATCAGGCAT
>CATEEE010000223.1 GCA_949499045.1 Marinobacterium sp. xm-d-530
CGGCGGCGTTCATTAATCTCTTTGACAGTGATTTCAGCTCTGGCTGTCTGTCCTATAAACAGGGGCGCTTTAAATTTAATCTGCTGATCGACATAGATAGCCCCAGGCCCTGGTAGTTTGGTGCCCGCCACGGTTGAGATCAATGCGGCACTCAACATGCCGTGAGCAATGCGTTGGCCAAATGGAGTTGTCGCAGCATACTCTTCGTTGATGTGTACTGGGTTGGTATCACCTGAGATGCCTGCAAATCCATAGACGTCAGCCTCTGAAATGGTCTTAGCAAAACTGTCACTCATGCCAACTTCAAGATCTTCCAAATAGTAGCCGTGTAAATTATCCATTATTCATCCTAAAACAGTGTGGGATTGTGTCTGTACAACAGGTTACTCACTTTTTCATTAGGTGCAAGAGAGGTCACAAGATTCCCCAGTGAGGATAAATCAGGTATCTTTGCGTTTCGATTTACAGCAAGGACCAGACTTTTCACCATGATCATTAAGCCAAAAATTCGCGGTTTTATCTGCACAACTACTCACCCAACAGGCTGTGAAGCGAACGTTCGTGAACAGATCGCTAAGACTCAAGCACAAGGAGCTATCGATGGTCCTAAGCGCGTTCTTATTGTGGGTGCATCATCAGGTTATGGTCTGAGTTCACGTATAACAGCAGCCTTTGGTGCTGGTGCCTCAACAATTGGGGTCTTCTTTGAGAAAGAGGGAACCGAGAAAAAACCTGGCACTGCGGGCTGGTACAACTCGGCTAGCTTTGAGAAGCTGGCGCACGAAGCGGGACTTTATGCTAAATCCATCAATGGCGATGCTTTCTCTCACGAAGCGAAAGCCAAGACCATTGAAATGATCAAAGAGGACCTAGGCCAGATTGATCTTGTAGTCTATTCGCTGGCATCTCCGGTTCGCAAAATGCCTGATTCTGGTGAAGTAATTCGTTCTGCGTTGAAGCCGATTGGTGAGGTTTATCGTTCTACTGCGATCGATACCAATAAAGATGTCATCATCGAAGCGGAAGTTGAACCAGCCAATCAAGAAGAGATCGACGCAACGGTTCAAGTGATGGGCGGTCAAGATTGGGAACTATGGATAGAAGCTCTTGATGAAGCTGGAGTCTTGGCTGATGGAGCTAAAACCGTTGCTTACAGCTATATTGGTACCGATATCACCTGGCCGATCTACTGGCACGGTACCTTAGGTAAAGCGAAACAGGATCTTGATCGTGCCGCCTCTGAATTGAATGCTCGTCTGTCCAAAAAGGGTGGTCAAGCTAATGTCGGTGTTCTTAAGTCAGTTGTGACTCAGGCTTCGTCAGCTATCCCTGTGATGCCACTCTACTTAGCGATGGTTTTCAAAATCATGCGTGCTGAAGGTGTTCATGAAGGGTGCCAAGAGCAGATTGATCGTCTTTTCCGTACTGGCCTCTACGGCAACAGCTGTGAGATGGATGAAGGAAACCGTTTCCGTCTTGATGATTGGGAGCTACGCGACAGCATTCAGACTGCATGTAAAGCACTATGGCCAGATGTGACCTCAGAAAACCTATTTGAGTTGACCGATTACCAACTTTACAAGGACGAGTTCTTGAAGCTGTTCGGTTTCGGGGTTGACGGTGTCGATTACGACGCTGAAGTGGATACGCTGGTTTCATTTAAACCACTCGAACTTTCTTAAAATAAGCAGTTCTAAAAGACCGGCCATGTGCCGGTTTTTTATTGTCAGTTGCTACAGGTGATCGTAAAGCCCATAGAGTGCGTAAGGATTTTTCTCATCTCAGTCTTGGTGCACTCACTTAAGATTAGATACACTGTTATCATCAAATTTTTAGAGCGTTTTTTAGATGAAATACAAAGGCTTTCCCAAGTTTTCTCATAGCCAGAAAGATAAAATCGGTATCCTCGTTACTAATTTAGGCACACCGGATGCCCCGACTCCTAAAGCGTTAAAACGCTATCTTAAGGAGTTTCTTTGGGATCCTCGTGTTGTTGAAGTTCCGCGTCCGATTTGGTGGATGGTTCTTAATTTTATCATCTTAAATATTCGCCCTAAGCGCTCTGCTGAGGCCTACTCCACAGTTTGGACTGATGAAGGTTCCCCGCTTCTTACGCACACTAAAAATCAGGCAGAGGCGATTCGTAACCATTTTGAATCGTTGTATGGGGATCGCGTGGTGGTTGATTTTGCCATGCGTTATGGAAACCCATCGATAGAATCAGTGCTGGATAGTATGCAAGAGGCGGGTGTTCGTAAACTGGTTGTGTTGCCACTCTATCCTCAATACAGTGCATCAACGACCGCCTCTACCTTTGATGCGGTGGCAAGTGATTTTCAAAAACGTCGTCTGATTCCCGATTTTCGTTTTATTCAGCAGTACGCTGATGAGCCTGCTTACATCGAAGCCGTGGCAGATAAGATCGACGCGCATTGGGCTGAACATGGTCGTGCTGATAAGCTTATATTCTCTTACCATGGTGTACCAAAACGCTACCTTTTAAATGGCGATCCTTACCATTGTCAGTGTCATAAAACGACACGACTCATCGCAAATCGATTGGGGTTAAAAGAGGGTGAATACATGACCTGTTTCCAATCTCGTTTCGGTAGAGAAGAGTGGTTGAAACCCTACACTGATGAGACGCTTAAATCCCTACCTAGCCAAGGTGTGAAATCTGTCCAAGTGGTGTGTCCCGGCTTCTCATCTGATTGTCTTGAAACCATTGAAGAGATCGGTGAAGAGAATCGGGAATACTTCGAGGAAGCGGGTGGAGAGCGCTATGAATATATTGAAGCGCTTAACTCTGACCCTTCACACATCAGCATGTTGTGTGGGTTGATTGACCGCGAGATGCAAGGGTGGATCTCTAAACCTGAGGATGACTATCAATTAAGATCATCTGAAGCAAAAGCTAAAGGCGCGGAGCAGTAGAGACTGTTCTGCTCTAAAAAGCGCTTTGCCTAGTGAATGGTTTAGGCCACAATAGTGGTTAATCTACTCAATCTGGAGGTCTGTGATGTCTGCAACGAAACCGCACCCTAAATTTCTTGAGGCGATGAGTCAGCTGTCACAGATGGATGAAGATGAACGTCTGTCAGAAGCGAACAAAGAGCTGTTTGATCAGGCGATCAAATACGCTCCACTCGACATTCAGCCGCAGTTGATAGCGATCCAGAAAAAGTACGAAACTCCGCTACATTAAATCGGATTTTACTGATCACTTAGATGAGATAGCTGAGACTTAAGCATCTGGATTTTAGCCTCCGCTCGATCCACTCTGATTTTTGGTGGTGTATCTGTTGTGCGGCGCCCACCGTAAGACTGAACAGTCACTTGCCCATGTTTTACCTCGCTGGCGCGCTTGACGCTATTGGCGCGACGATCAAAAGGTGAAGCTCGACGCTCAGGGCCGTCATAGGCGTCGTGAACTGCCTGTTTCCACCAGTCATATGCCGCATCATAAGAGACCAGAAGGTCACTGGCTCGTTCGCCCGACGTAAACTCCCAAAAATAACGTATCTTTCCCTCTACGAGGTCTCGAATGAGATAAGCATCTTTGAGTTGGTTAAGCCGTGTCATTTTTGTTCCGTTAAGTAATTTATCTGGTGTCTGTTTATAAGAGTAGACTATAAATCGGTATTCTTAAACGGCAGTCTTTCTGATAAGTGAGATTTTTGTGACGACAGATATTCATGCTCTTCGTCAACAAAATTAGCGATCGCTTTATGAAACTCGGGATGATTAACCCAATGCACAGAGTGAGTAAAGACAGGCTCAAATCCCCGTTTTATTTTATGCTCTCCTTGTGCACCTGAATCAAAGCGCTCAAGCTGATGCTTGATGCAGTAGTCGATCCCCTGGTAGTAACAGGTTTCAAAATGAAGCGCGTCATACTCTTCATAGCACCCCCAGTAGCGACCATAGAGTGTAGCGCTGTCATGGAAGGAGAG
>CATEEE010000224.1 GCA_949499045.1 Marinobacterium sp. xm-d-530
CGAGCCATTTGACCGATCTCGTAGCCAAATACTGTTAGATCAACATCGTGGTGACGAACCTCATCAGAGATCACCACATCCCCTACTTTCAGTGTTGGATCAAACCCACCGGCAGAGCCAGTGTTTATCACACAAGTCGGTTTAAAGTGATCCAACAGCAAGGTAGTCCCCACGGCAGCATTGACCTTACCGATGCCCGATTTAAGCAGTACCACATCGACACCGTTGATATGACCTGAGAAGAACGTAAAACCAGCGATTTCACTCACTTCAAGAGATTGAATACTGTTTTTTAAACGTTCAATCTCCTGATCCATGGCGCCAATCAATGCAATAACTGGGTTATTTTTAAGGGCATCTTCCAAACTGAGTTTGGTGACATTATTAGTTTGGATCTTGGCATTGATATCGTCAGGACGGCTCATCTGAAACTCTTAGGGTTTGGACTAATAGAGGGTAAATTCTAACACGATTTATTAGGACTTATTCAGCCCTAAGTTATCGTAAAGTTGTTCTATGTCGCGGGGTATATCGGCATGGATAGATAAGGGTTCTTCAGTCACTGGGTGGGTAAACTGAATCGATCTTGCCAATAAAACCAATCGATGAAGATTGAACTGTTCACGGAACATACGATTATGGCGACCCTCACCGTATTTGGTGTCACCAATGATGGGGTGAAGGAGATGTTTCATATGGCGACGAATTTGATGCTTACGCCCTGTATGTGGGAAACAAGCCACGCGGCTGTAGCGGGAGCTGGAATAGCGACCGACAGGAATTCCCAGCTCGATTTGCCCCATAACTTTAAAATCGGTCACTGCCTCTTTAGCCTCTTTATCTTGGCTCGCTAAGGGGTCTGCAAATTTATCGTATTTAGGAACCAGCGCATGCTCAATTCTGCCCTGAGTTTCATCAAACCACCCTCTTACAAGGCACTCATACTCTTTTTTCACGCCTCTTGCTTGAAACTGCTCTTGCATCCGTTTTGATGATTCAATCTCTTTACCCACCAGCATTACTCCACTCGTCGCTCTATCAAGGCGATGAATAGTATGCAGTTTTTCAGCATTAAACTGTTCTTTGAGCAAGCCCATTAAGGTGGGTTCATCAGGCTTTGTAATCCAACTTGGGTGTACTAATAGACCTGAGGGTTTATCCACCGCTATTAGGTAGTCATCTTCAAAGAGTATAGAGAGCTGCATGTCGGTTTCCTTAAGTTAGAGCAATGATACCCAATCGGGATAGGAACCGCAGTGATTGGTGTTTTATATTTTTTTGTTGCAGTGCACAAAAAATGTTTGACACTTTTAACGAACCACAATATATTGAGGTTATGGTGCACTGCACAATATTTTAATTAAGGAGTACTACTCATGATGAACGAACTAAAAGATAGCATGAAGCCAATGATGGCGATGGCTGAAATAAACAAGAAGACTGCTGAAGCCCTAATTGGTCTTCAATCTTCTTACGTAACAGAAGTTGTTAACGCCTCTCTTTCACAGATGAAATCACTGACTGAAGTGAAAGATCCAAAAGCGGCTCTTGAACTTCAAGTTAAATACCTTAAAGATGCTGAAGCTAAAATGACTGAAGTGGCTGAGAAAGAGATCGCAGCACTTGCAGCAGCAAAAGCTGAGTTGACTGAACTAATGGAACAGAGTGTAGAAGATTACGCTTCAGCTCCAATGTTCGAAGAACTTAAAAAGTTCATGTCAGCTAAAGCATAATGAGTGCTTAAATCTGTTTGCATTTTGCACTGCAGATTGAAGTTATTTTGAAAAAGAGAGCCTCGGCTCTCTTTTTTTGTTACAAAACGGCAACCAGAGCTCTCAGAATACACTGTCAATATGTCTGCTTCGGGTCGTTTTGTACCACTCAAATCTAATGCACCAACAGAGGTGCACGAACACGTGCATAACGCTCTACTGAGTTTTGTTGGCAATGCAAAGCCGTTTGATAAGCCAGTAGACGCAATGAACTGCGTTTTATAGCTCTTGTAGAGTAATTACTTTTATTACTAAGAATTGCGACCTCTTGTGTCATGGCTTCATGAAGATCCTTAACGTCCATCATCAGTGTCTCTAGCTCAAGGCTAGCTAAGTAATTCGATTCGTTTTTTGAAAGCTGCATATTAATTCCCTTCTTATTATTGGATTAACCAATAAAGGTATAGCAAATGGCGTGCCAACTTTTGCAAAACAAAAAACCCGGCCAGAGCCGGGTTTTAAACTGGATTAATGCTTAAGCGTATCGTTTCCAGTGATAATGATAGTAGACCACTGGAATTACCACTAGGGTCAGGATTGTAGAGACCATTAGGCCGAAGATCAGGGACACAGCCAACCCACCAAAGATCGGATCGTCGATGATAAAGAAACCACCCATCATTGCAGCTACTGCAGTCAGGGCAATCGGCAATGAACGAACTGCGGCTGCATTAATCGTCGCCTCTTGGAAGCCCATACCCTCTTTCACCTGCTGTTGGATGAAATCCACAAGCAGAATGGAGTTTCGGACAATGATGCCTGCGAGCGCGATCATGCCGATCATTGAAGGCGCAGTGAACTGCTGACCCAAAATTGCATGACCCGGCATGATACCGATAATCGTTAGTGGAATCGGTGCCATAATGATTAACGGAATGCCGTAAGAACGGAACTGCGCTACCACTAATAAGTAGATCATGATAAGACCGACTGAGTAGGCAATTCCCATGTCACGGAAGGTTTCAAAGGTGATTTGCCACTCACCGTCCCACTTCAAACTCCACTCATAAGGGTCTGATGGTTCTGAGAAGAAGAAACGATCAATCGGATTGCCGCTTGGTGCGACGTCATCCAGCTTCGATTCAATCTCAAATAGACCATAGAGTGGGCTGTCGGTATCCCCTGCCACATCACCCGTGACGTAGACCACAGGCAAAAGATCTTTGTGGTAAACACTCTGTTCGACTTGAGAGTCGATACGCTGAGTCACATCAGCCAAAGAGACTAGCGTGCCCTTATCCGAACGAACCTGAATCGATTCAATCTTGGCAATATTAGCTCTGTCTTGCTCACCTAATTTTAGGGTTAATGGCACTGGTACACGAGAATTATCATCATGCAGGTAACCCAAACTTTCACCACGAATTGCACTATTCAGTGCGGCAACTATGGTCGCGTCAGCCACTCCAAAGTGAGCAGCGCGAACACGATCGATGGCAAAGATCTCTTTAGTCTGTTTAGCTTCGATGCTGTCATCAACGTCGACCACGCCATCAGTACTCTCAAATTGCGCACGAACTTGTTTCGCTACCTCAATCTGCCCCTGTTTCTCCAAGCCATAGATCTCTGCTACCAGAGGTGCCATCACCGGTGGTCCAGGTGGCATTTCAACGACTTTTACGTTGGCGTTGAATTGCTTAGCGGTATCAGCAAGAAGTTCACGAGCTTCTAGAGCTATATCGTGACTTTTACGATCACGCAACGCTTTATCACTAAGGTTGACTTGAATGTCGCCCTGATGCGGTGCAGATCGCAAGTAGTACTGTCGAACCAATCCATTAAAGTTAATGGGTGAAGCAGCACCCGAGTAAATTTGGAAATCCTTCAGTTCAGGAAGAGCCTGTAGGTCGTCTGCCAATTCAGTTAAAACACGTTGTGTCTGCTCTAGAGAGGTTCCCTCAGGCATATCAACGATGACTTGAAACTCACTCTTGTTATCGAA
>CATEEE010000225.1 GCA_949499045.1 Marinobacterium sp. xm-d-530
ATCTGATAGTTCAGAAAAAGCAGGGCTTTGACTAAATTGCTCGTAAGCTTCGTAGAGTTTTTTATTCTGACCAAGCTCGGTAAAGTACTCAGACAACTTAGGTAAGCAAGCGTTGTAGGCTTCGCGCATCTCGTCAGTATTCGCCACGGCGTTTAAGTGAGAGACTGGGGACCAAGCTTGGGCTAATTCATCATTTAACTGTTCCAGTTCACCCACTAGACTCTGCCAATCCATCAGTGGTTGTTCGGTCATCTTTGCAATGCGCTCACGGTTACGCTGCAATAACTCATCGATGGCGGGAACGACATGTTCAGGTTTGATGGAACTAAATTGTGGCAGTGAAGATGGAACTAATAGTGGGTTACTCATCGGTCTCTCCGAGATCTAAAACTCTATACGCTTTACTATACAATGGGGTGAGCGGATCAGTTATTCAAGGAATGCGATATGAAACTACGTCCTTTTAAAGGCATAAGTCCAACCCTAGGTGACAAGGTCTTTGTTGACCCGAGTGCAGTGGTCATTGGCGATGTCGTGTTGGGTGATGACGCATCTGTTTGGCCGCTCACAGCGATCCGCGGAGATATGAACCACATTCGTATCGGAGCACGCACCAATGTTCAGGACGGTGCCATTCTGCATATCACGCACGCCAGTAGCTATAACCCAGACGGATATCCGTTGATTATTGGTGATGAAGTCACCATCGGCCATATGGCCATGCTGCACGGCTGCACCATTGGCAACCGCGTACTCATAGGCATGTCCGCTACTGTGATGGACGGGGCAATCGTTGAAGATGATGTCGTTGTTGGTGCCGGCGCACTGGTTCCGCCAGGTAAGCGCCTAGAGAGCGGCAAACTCTACATGGGGCGCCCTGCCAAAGCGGTGCGTGATCTCACAGAAAAAGAGATGAGCTATTTCAGCTACTCAGCCGCCAACTATGTGAAGCTAAAAGATGAGCACCTGGCGGAGGATTGGGCTAACTAAGCCTTCGCTTTAGACAACTCACGCAAGCGTTTAACCACCTCTGCACCAATTGAGCGTTGGGTGAAGACGCCATCGGCTTTCTCTTTTCCGGCACTGCGGCCCATTAACAGCTCTAGCGCCTCATCTACGGTAGCAACGGAGTAGATTGAGAAGAGTCCTTCTTTAACGGCATCCACCACCTCTTGTTTAAGCATGAGGTTGCGCACGTTCGCTTTAGGAATGATGACCCCCTGTCGACCCGTTAAACCGCGAGACTCACAGAGATGATAGAACCCTTCGATCTTCTCATTCACCCCACCAATGGCCTGAACTTCGCCGTACTGGTTAATCGAACCTGTCATGGCGAACTGCTGCTTAATCGGTATGTGCGTTAACGCCGAGATCAAGGTACAGATTTCCGCCATTGAGGCGCTGTCGCCGTCCACATAACCGTAGGACTGCTCCATTGCTATGCTCGCTGAGATCGCCAATGGGAACTCTTTAGCGTAACGATGACCTAAATAGCCCGACAGAATCAACACCCCTTTGGAGTGAATCGGTTGGCCAAGTGTCACTTCGCGCTCGATATCAACGATGCCACGGCTACCAGGATAAACCGTTGCGGTAATACGAGCTGGCGATCCAAAACTGACATCGCCGACCTGCAATACCGTTAAACCATTCGATTTACCAATCGCTTCACCGTCGGTATCAATCAACACCGTCTCGTTGGTTATACCCTCTTGGATCTTTTCAGAGAGACGTCCGGTGCGACGCTCTTTGGCAGACAATGCTGAGTCGACGTGCGCTGCATCGATGTATTGGTCGTTCGATTTGGCACGGCGATAATCCGCTTCACAAAGAAGATCGACCAGTTCACCAATGTGCGCCGATAGAAGGTCTTGATCCCCTGCTAGACGAGAAGAGTGCTCAACCAAGCGCGCTACCGCTTCGCGAGTGAGAGGCGCTAGCTTCTCTTCTTTGGCTAGCGTACTCATTAGACGTGCGTATTGACGAATCGTCGCCGGTGTCCGCTCGACGTCCTCTTCAAAATCGACCACGACACGGAACATCTTTTCGAAATCGTGATCGAGTTCTTGTAACAGGTAGTAGATGTTGCGAGCGCCAATGAGGACGATTTTCACATCCAGATCGATCTCTTGAGGTGAGAGCGTTACGGTACTGATGCCCGCATATTCACTGACTGGGTTTTCGATGCGAATCGCATGAGCTTTTAGCGCTCGCTTCAACGCTCCGTATACGAAAGGCTGCTCAAACAGTTTTTCCGCTTCAATGATCAGGTACCCGCCATTGGCTCGGTGCAGGGCACCAGGACGAATCAGACGGTAGTTGGTGATCATCGCGCCCATTTCACTGTTGTACTCGATGCGCCCAAACAGGTTTTCGTAACTAGGGTGCGCTTCGTAAACAACCGGTGCACCTTTGGTCTTCTCATTATCCACGAGCAGGTTCAGACCGTAATTCTCGTTCATGAACTCACGACGCGCGGTTTCAGATTTATTCTCAAAAATGCCTTCGGCAATCATCTCACCGGCGTTACGAATCAGATCACGCTCAACATCTTCAAGATAGTTGTTAACGCCTTTAAGGTTTGAGTACTCTCCACGCACCTCTTCAAAAAGCGGTTTAAGCGCATGGCGCGCGGTATCTCGATCCAGGTAGCGTAAGGCTTCAGCAGCCTCACGGCGCCAGCGCGGCATCTCTGTTAATTGCTCATTGAGCAGCTCTTCCAGTTCGGATATGTGAGTCGAGAAGGCATCACGAATCTCTTCAGGCAGTGCCGAAAATACCGCTTCATCAATAGCCTGACCTTCCGCAACGGGGGTAAATCCGATCGTGCCGGCATCACGGTAAACGGCGATTGAATATTCACGCCCCTGCTTCTCGACCGTCTCTACTGCTTTGTCATAGAGGCGGTTAAAGTCACGTTCAATCTTTGATTTTTCACGCTGATAAGCGGGACTCTCAAAAGCGGCAGGAAGCTCAGTGACGACACGGTTAAGTAGTTTGCTTAGATCGTGCTGCAACTTAACAGCTTTCCCCGCAGGCAGGCGCAGCACTTGAGGGTGACGAGTATCTTGAATGTTTTTAAGGTAACACCAGTCGTAGGGCTTCGCTTGGCTTTTGGCTGCCTCTCTTAGATTCTCCATCGCGAATGAGAATCGACCTGTATGCGGATTACCCATCACAAACAGGTTGTAGCCTGGGCGATTCATCCCTACCCCAAACTCCATCGCTTCAAGCGCACGATCTTGACCAAAGAAGCCGGCAAAGCCCTCTAGATTATCAGTGGTTTTAAACGGAAGATGATCGGTATCGCAGGTACGGTAGAGTTGATCGACTGAGAGCGGGGCTAGCTTTTCCATGCGGGGCATCCAATACAGCGAGTTGATACCCTAAGACTGAAGCGCTCACCCCGCTAAGTCAATGCTATTTGTGTTGCAGTTCGGCTCTTAGCTGATTAAGGATCTCAGCTGTTTTTGGCTTCACCCCTCGCCAAATTGCAAAGGACTCAGCGGCTTGTTCAACCAACATGCCTAAACCGTCAATGGCACG
>CATEEE010000226.1 GCA_949499045.1 Marinobacterium sp. xm-d-530
CACTATTTAAACCATTTATTCAAAGATTGTTACTATGCTACTACTGATATCGCCTGCTAAAACCCTCGATTATGAAACACCGGTCACTACCCAATTGAAAAGTGAACCTGAGTTTACCGACCGTGCAGAAACGTTGATCAAGAACTTACGTGACTTTGCGCCGCAGGATATCGCAGAATTGATGAAGCTAAGCGACAAACTGGCCTCATTAAACGTGGCACGCTACCAGAGCTGGGTTAAAGAGCACAACGAAGCCAATGCCAAACAGGCACTGCTTGCTTTTAAAGGTGATGTTTACACCGGTTTGGATGCTGAGTCGTTCGACGAGGCGGACTACCAGTTTGCACAGAGCCACTTAAGAATTCTGTCCGGCCTCTATGGCCTCCTTAAACCGATGGATCTGATGCAGCCCTACCGCTTGGAGATGGGAACAAAACTTCAAAACGACGCAGGCAAAAATCTCTACAGTTACTGGGGATCAACAATTACCGATCGTCTCAATGAAGAGTTAGACAGTGATCAAGCTCCCGTCGTTGTGAACCTTGCATCGAATGAGTACTTCAAGTCAGTGCAAGCCAAGGGCCTGAACGCTCGGCTTATCAGCCCAGAGTTTAAAGACCTAAAAAACGGCCAATACAAGATCATCAGTTTCTACGCAAAAAAGGCTCGCGGCCTAATGACCCGCTACGCCATCAAAAACCGCATTGAAAACCCAGAAGAACTGAAACAGTTTGATCTAGAGGGTTATGCGTTTAATGCATCGATGAGTGAAGGCGATAAGTGGGTCTTTACACGGGATCATGCAGAGTAGATGGCTATTGTAGTGGCTGGCTTTAGCCTGTCATCTGCCCTACCAACCTCTACATGTTGTTCAAAAGCGGGTGACAGGCTGAAGCCAGCCACCAATAACAAAAAAGACCGCTTTTGCGGTCTTTTTTTTGGTTTCGATTTGGCTTCGATCAGTCGTCTGGAGAAGCTTTATCGAGCTGTTGGGTCTCGTACATCAGGATCGGATCATTTTTTCCTTTGATCACACCCTTATCAATAACCACTTTCGATACGCCCTCAAGTGACGGCAGCTCATACATGATCTCAAGCAACTTAGATTCTAAGATCGAACGCAAGCCACGTGCCCCGGTCTTACGCTCAAGTGCTAGCTCAGCCACAGCGAACAGAGCATCTTCTCGGAACTCTAAGTCAGCGCCTTCCATCTCAAACAGTGCTTGGTACTGTTTAGTTAGGCTGTTTTTAGGCTCTGTAAGAATCTGAATCAAAGCCTCTTGATCCAACTCGGACAGCGTTGCGATCATCGGTAGACGACCAATGAATTCTGGAATCAGACCAAACTTCACTAGATCTTCCGCTTCAACATCATGAATGCGATCAATACCCTTCTCGTCATCTTTACTGCGAACAGTAGCACTAAAGCCGATTGAACTGCGCTCACTGCGATCCGCAATAATCTTCTCTAGCCCTGCAAAAGCACCGCCGACGATAAACAGAATATTGGAGGTATCAACCTGTAAAAACTCTTGCTGAGGGTGCTTACGACCACCCTGAGGTGGTACAGATGCAACCGTACCTTCAATCAGTTTCAAGAGCGCCTGTTGTACACCTTCACCTGATACATCACGGGTGATCGATGGGTTGTCAGATTTGCGAGAGATCTTATCGATCTCATCGATGTAGATAATGCCCTGTTGCGCTTTCTCTACATCGTAATCACACTTCTGAAGTAGCTTTTGAACGATGTTTTCTACATCTTCACCGACATAACCCGCTTCAGTTAGCGTGGTTGCATCCGCCATCGTAAACGGTACATTCAACATGCGCGCAAGTGTTTGTGCTAATAGAGTTTTACCGCTACCGGTAGGACCGATCAGAAGAATATTGGACTTACTCAGCTCAACATCGCTGTTCTTACCTGAAGCACGGAGGCGCTTGTAATGGTTGTATACCGCTACGGCCAACACTTTCTTGGCACGATCTTGACCGATCACATACTCATCAAGATTGTCTTTAATCTGACTTGGCGTAGGGAGCGATTCATCATCGTGTGACTCTTCGATCTCTGCCATCTCCTCGGTGATGATGTCGTTACATAGGTCGACACACTCATCACAGATGAAGACTGAAGGACCAGCAATCAACTTGCGTACTTCATCCTGGCTTTTGCCACAGAATGAACAAAACAGTTTGCTGTCGTTCTGGTCGTTGTTCTCTTCAGACATTATCTTTCCTCGAAAAAGATCAGCCTTCGCGACTGGTTAGTACTTTATCCGCTAGACCAAATTCCACTGCTTGTTCAGCTGATAGGAAGGTGTCATGTTTCATAATTTCGTACAGTTCTTCATACGATTTACCCGCTGTATTGCGCTCAGCGTAGATCTCAGTCAGTCGATCGTTAAGGCGTTTAGCCTCTTCCATGTGACGACGAGCATCTTCAAACTCAAGCTCTTGTACATGCACAGACCCACGAGTACCCGGTGTACCTGAGCTGACACGGTGAATCATTGTACGTGATTCAGGTAGCAAGAAGCGCTTCCCTTTGGCACCAGCCATGGCCAGGAATGAGCCCATACTAGCCGCCTGTCCCAATACCATCGTACTGACATCAGGCTTGATGAACTGCATGGTATCGTAAATTGCCATACCCGCCGTTACCGATCCACCGGGTGAATTGATGTAGAGGTGAATATCTTTTTCTGGGTTTTCTGCTTCCAAAAAGAGCATCTGCGCAACGATCAGGTTAGCCATGTGATCTTCCACAGGGCCCACCATGAAGATCACTCGTTCTTTCAATAGGCGAGAGTAAATATCGTAAGCACGCTCACCACGAGAACTCTGCTCGACAACCATCGGCACCAAACCGCTGTCTGTTACATCAAATGGACGGCCTGAGTAGATATCTGACATCAATTGTTTTCCTTATTCACGGCACTAATAACCAAAAAACGACAGCCAGCTTTCGCTAACTGCCGTTTTTTATAGGGATCTAAACCAGGTTTAGATCCCTTACTCAACAATAATTACTGCTGAGCCGGCTTAAGAGCTTCTTCGTAGCTGACTTTAACTTCCTTCACCTTAGCAGATGCGAGAAGGTGGTCAACAACTTCGTCTTCTAGAGCAAGGCTACGGATCTGATTTAGCATCTGTTCGTTGCCTTTGTAGTAGCTGATGACTTCATCAGCGTCGTCGTAGCTCTCTGCGATGTCAGCAAGAATTGCGTCAACACGCTCATCAGTCGCTTCAAGGTTACCCGCTTTGATCACTTCTTGAACTAGAAGGCCGATCTTAACGCGACGGATAGCCTGCTCTTCGAACAACTCTTTAGGTAGAGTGTTCGGATCAATTTGAGCCTGGCCACCAAACTGCTGAACCGCTTGCTGACGAAGAACGTTAACTTCATCATCGATCATTGCAGCGGGCGCTTCGATCTCGTTCTGAGCGATCAGAGCGTCGAAGACTGCCGTTTTAGTCTTAGTTTTAAGCGCGTGGCTCATTTCACGAGCCATGTTCTTTTCAACTTCTGCTTTGAATTCAGCTTCGTCTGCAGAAGAGACACCGAACTTAGCGAAGAACTCTTCGTCCAGTTCAGGAAGTTCTGGTTTAGACACTTCGTTAAGCTTCATCTTGAACGTAGCGGCTTTACCCGCAAGTGCTTCAGACTGGTACTCTTCAGGGAAAGTGACTTCTACGTCAAACTCTTCACCTTTCTTCTTACCGATGATGCCATCTTCGAAGCCTGGGATCATGCTACCAGAACCGATCACAAGATCTTGGCCTTCAGCTTTACCGCCTTCGAATGCTTCACCATCAACGAAGCCTTCAAAATCGATGTTAACTTGGAAGCCTTCTTTAACCATACCGCGAGTCGCTTTAAACGTACCCTGCTGCTTGCGAAGTGTGTCGATCATGTTCTTAACGTCGGCCGCTTTGATCGATGCCGTTGCTTTCTCAACTTCAACGCCCGCTAGATCTTTAAGTTCGATCTCTGGGTAAACATCGAAAGTCGCAACGTATGCGAAATCTTCACCTTCTTTATCAGTTTTGAACTCGATAGAAGGAGCGCCTGCTGGCATTAGTGATTCCTGCTGAACAGCTTCGTAGAAAGTCTCTTGTACGACGCGGTTTAGTACTTCGTAACGAATCGCGTCACCGTACATACGCTTAATAACTTTTGCAGGTACTTTACCTGGACGGAAACCGTCCATACGGCGAGTGCGAGCCTGCTGTACAACCTGCTTCTCAACGTCAGTATCGATACGTTCGGCCGGAACAGTCACGGTTAGTTGGCGCTGAAGGCCTGAAGTAGTCTCTACAGAAACTTGCATGGAATTCCTCATTAATTCTTTTGAGAGTGTCAAACTCTTATAGCATCAAAAATGACGCAATTGGAGCCATTAAAATCAAGCGCAAAATTCTCCGGTAACTGAGCTCATTAGTCAAGTAAACATACCGATAGAACTGAAAAAGTTACACCGTAAAGGAAACGGACGAATATTGAAGAGAGAAACAGACAAAAAAGGGAGGGGATATTAAAAATGAGCTTCCAGATGGTGCGGTCGGAGAGACTCGAACTCTCACACCTTGCGGCACCAGAACCTAAATCTGGCGTGTCTACCAATTCCACCACGACCGCATCTGGAGTGTTGCGATTCGGCTAAGCCGAACAGTGTTGCTCGTTATAAAAGTATGGTGCGGTCGGAGAGACTCGAACTCTCACACCTTGCGGCACCAGAACCTAAATCTGGCGTGTCTACCAATTCCACCACGACCGCATACTTTTATGATGTACCCAAAAATTGGGGTGGATGATGGGGCTCGAACCCACGACCACCGGAATCACAATCCGGGGCTCTACCAACTGAGCTACACCCACCATTGTGTACATCTGGACAGGTTGCTTGGCGCGCCCAGCAGGGCTCGAACCTGCAACCTACGGCTTAGAAGGCCGTTGCTCTATCCAATTGAGCTATGGGCGCCTAACGTGCTGCCCGACCTCCCAAATGACTGGATGGAAGTCGTCATCTGCGAGGAGGTGCGTATCCTACGACCTGACCTGCAGGTGGTCAATACCCTGTTTTACTTTTTTAAACATTTTTTTTGGTTTTGATTAATAGTTGATCAAAAACCGGCAAATTACCCTTCTCTGTACCAGGTTGTACCGTCAGGTCCATCTTTGAGGATGACACCCGCAGCGGCTAACTGATCGCGAATTTCATCAGAACGGGCAAAGTCTCTGTTCGCCCTCGCCTCTTTACGCTCTAAAATCAACGCTTCAACATCATCACCGCTGATCTCACCATCACCGCCTTGCTGAAGAAACGCCTTAGGGCTTTGCTGCAATAGACCGACAACACCCGCAAGCGCTTTCATCTGACCGGCCAATTGCGATGCCGAGGTATCATCTTTACCTTTCAGACGATTTAGCTCACTGGCCATCTCAAACAGCACCGCAAATGCCATCGGTGTATTAAAGTCATCATCCATCGCTGCAAAGAAACGATCTGTGTA
>CATEEE010000227.1 GCA_949499045.1 Marinobacterium sp. xm-d-530
ATCGAGGCTGAGAAAGATGGCAGTGAATCAAGTTCAGCCGGTAAGGTGATCATGGCGACCGTTAAAGGCGACGTCCACGACATCGGTAAGAACATCGTTGGGGTGGTCCTGCAGTGTAATAACTTCGAGATCATCGACCTTGGCGTAATGGTCTCTGCAGAGACTATTCTTAAAACAGCCCGTGAAGTGAAAGCTGATATTATTGGTCTTTCAGGGCTCATCACACCCTCACTGGATGAGATGGTGCATGTTGCTAAAGAGATGCAGCGTCAGGGGTTCGATATTCCGCTATTAATCGGTGGCGCCACCACGTCTAAAGCGCACACGGCGGTTAAGATTGAACCGAGCTATCAGAATAACCAAGTGGTGCATGTCACTAATGCATCACGCTCGGTCGGTGTTGCCTCTACCCTGCTCTCCAAAGAGCGCAAAGAGAAATTCATTACTGAAACTCGTGAAGAGTACCAAGCTGTTCGTGAACGCCACCTAGCGCGTCAAAATGAGCAGCGACGCGTCAATATCGATGCCGCTCGTGCCAATGCTGAACCGGTTAACTGGGAAGGCTACATTCCGCCGGTGCCGAAGAAACCAGGCATTCACACACTCAACAACATTCCACTGGAATCACTCGTTGAGTTTATTGACTGGACTCCGTTCTTCCAATCTTGGGAGCTGGCCGGTAAATACCCTCGCATTTTGACTGACGAGATCGTTGGTGAACAGGCGACTAAGCTGTTCGAAGATGCCAAAGCGATGCTCAATAAAATTGTCTCTGAGAAACTGTTAGAAGCACGCGCAGTTGTAGGGTTATTCCCAGCGAACCGCGTCGGTGATGACATCGAACTCTACACCGATGACAGTCGTACAGAGCGCTTAACGACGGTTCACCATCTGCGTCAGCAGACCCAGAAAATTGAAGGCCGTTACAACCACTGTCTATCGGACTACATTGCGAGCAAAGAGAGTGGTACTCCAGACTACCTAGGTGCCTTCGCGGTGACCGCAGGCATAGGCGTGGATGAGATGGTTGCTGAGTTTGAGAAGGATCATGACGACTACCAGTCAATTATGGTTAAAGCTTTGGCTGACCGTCTGGCCGAAGCACTTGCCGAGAAACTGCACACCGATGTTCGTAGAGACTACTGGGGCTATGCCACTGAAGAGGCGCTCGATAACGAAGCGCTGATCCGTGAAGAGTATGCGGGCATTCGCCCAGCACCAGGCTACCCGGCCTGCCCTGACCATACAGAGAAGGGGTTACTTTGGGAGCTTCTCGATGTCGAGCAACAGGTTGGCATGACCCTGACTGATAGCTTTGCAATGCTACCCACTGCAGCTGTGAGTGGATGGTACTTTAGCCACCCAGAGGCTAAGTACTTTGGTGTCGCGAAGATCAGTGAAGATCAGGTAGAGGACTATGCCCACCGTAAAGGGATGGAACTGCCAGAAGCTGAGCGTTGGTTGGCACCGAATCTTGGGTATGAGCCGGAGTCGTTGTAACCGCACGTGATTTAAGTGCGGATGAAAGACTA
>CATEEE010000228.1 GCA_949499045.1 Marinobacterium sp. xm-d-530
AAAAAAGGCGCCTATAGGCGCCCTTCCATTGAATGCAAAAAATTACACGTCTAGGTTAGAGACATTCAGTGCATTCGACTCAATAAAGTCACGGCGAGGCTCAACCTCATCACCCATCAATGTTGTAAATAACTGATCGGCAGAGATAGCGTCTTCGATAGTTACTTTAAGCATACGGCGGGCATCTGGATCCATGGTTGTCTCCCACAACTGACCAGGGTTCATCTCACCCAATCCTTTGTAGCGCTGAATGTTACTGCCACGACGAGCAAGACCCATCAACCACTCAATACCCTCACCCAACTCGGTGACATCCATACGGCGCTCACCGCGTTGCAGGTAGGCGCCATCCGCAAGAAGGCCTGACAGCTCAGTTCCCAGATCAACGATCAAGTCGTAATCTTTAGAACGGAAGAAATCAGCCTCAAAACGGAACGCATTGGTAATACCGTGAAGCAAGACTTTAACAACCGGCACATACGAACTGTGCTCCTGATCGTATTCGACATCCACTGTGTAAACTTCTGAACCCGAAGTAACAATAGAGTCTAGTTTAGATTGAAGCGCTTTAGCCCAACCCTCAACCGTACCTTTATCACCTAGGGAATCAGCAGCTAAACGAGGCACATAAAGTGACTGCATCAATGCCTGTCTTGGGTAAATTCGCGAGAGTCGATTGATCATCGTCATAACCTTACGGTAACGACCAAACAACGTCTCTAGAGCAGCGCCAGTGATTGCCGGTGCATCTTCAGCTGGGTAGAGCGAAGTGCCTTCCAGAGCACCCTGAAGCAGGTACATGTCCATCGCTTCGTCGTCTTTTAGATACTGCTCTTGCTTGCCCTTCTTAACTTTGTACAGAGGTGGCTGAGCAATATAGATGTAGCCACGCTCAATCAACTCTGGCATTTGACGGAAGAAGAAGGTCAATAGAAGGGTACGAATGTGTGAACCATCCACGTCCGCATCGGTCATGATAATGATGCTGTGGTAACGAAGCTTTTCAACGTTGAACTCATCGCGACCGATACCACAACCCAATGCCGTAATCAGAGTACCCACTTCAGCCGACGTCAGCATCTTGTCAAAACGTGCTTTCTCAACGTTAAGGATCTTACCTTTCAGCGGAAGAATGGCTTGAGTTCGGCGATCACGGCCCTGCTTCGCAGAACCACCCGCCGAGTCACCCTCCACTAAGTAGAGTTCAGAAAGTGCAGGGTCTTTCTCTTGGCAATCTGCCAATTTACCCGGTAGACCAGCGATATCCAACACACCTTTACGACGGGTCATCTCACGAGCCTTACGCGCTGCTTCACGCGCACGAGCAGCATCCATCATCTTCTGAACGACCGCTTTGGCTTCAGAGGGATTCTCTAAAAGATAGTTATTGAAGTGCTCAGCCATCAACTGTTCGACGGCCGTCTTCACTTCAGAGGAGACCAGCTTATCTTTAGTCTGTGAAGAGAACTTAGGATCAGGAACTTTAACCGAAATAATCGCCGTTAGACCTTCACGACTGTCGTCACCACTGGTGCTGACATTACTCTTTTTGTTCAACGACTCGGAATCAATGTAGCTGTTCAAACCACGCGTCAAAGAGGCACGGAAGCCAGATAAGTGGGTACCACCGTCACGCTGCGGAATGTTATTGGCAAAACAGTGAATCGACTCTTGGAACGAGTCATTCCACTGTAAAGAAACCTCAACGCCAACACCATTTTCATGCATCGCATTGAAGTGGAAGATACTATTAATAGGTGACTTATTCTGGTTAAGGAAATCGACAAACGCCGCAAGGCCACCTTCATACTCAAAGATCTCTTCACGACCAGAACGCTCATCTTTTAAACGGATGCGTACACCTGAGTTAAGGAATGAGAGCTCACGTAATCGCTTAGCAAGAATATCGTACTGGAACTCAATGTTCGTGAAGGTTTCAGGACTTGGCCAGAAACGCACGATGGTGCCGCTGGTATCAGTCTCACCGATCACTTTTAGGGGTTCTGCCGGAACACCGTGGTTGTAAACCTGCTCATGAACCTCACCAGCACGACGAATGGTCAAACGCAACTCTGTCGACAGAGCGTTTACCACCGAAACACCCACTCCGTGAAGACCGCCAGAGACCTTGTAGGTATTGTCATCGAACTTACCACCAGCGTGGAGAACCGTCATGATAACCTCAGCGGCTGAAACACCCTCCTCTTCGTGGATGTCAGTCGGAATACCACGACCATTATCGCTGACGGTAATACTCTCATCTGCGTGAATCGTTACGCCGACCTCACTACAAAAACCGGCTAGCGCTTCATCAATGCCGTTGTCGACGAGCTCGAATACCATGTGATGCAAACCACTACCGTCATCGGTATCACCGATATACATCCCTGGGCGCTTGCGCACGGCATCAAGGCCCTTAAGAACCTTAATACTGGACGAATCGTAATCTTGGTTTGACTCACTCATAGATCTCTCCAAATGTCTGCTTGGCAGTTAACTGACCTGAATCGACGTTCAACAGGGCACCGTCAGTCGTTGCGCCCCATACCTCTAGCATTGAGTTTGGCTCAACACAGGTTACAAAACTTTGGCTATTGCTCTGTTTCAAGAACGAGCAAAACGTTGCCAGGTGCTCTTTATCGAGCTCAGCAGGGAGATCATCTATCAAGTAGATACAGGAGTGACCCCGAGTCGCTTCATAAAGCTGACCCTGCGCGAGCTTAAGTGCACTAACGACCAGTTTCTTCTGGCCACGTGATAGATGCTCAGCTGCACTGCGACTGCCAACTTTAAATTTAAGATCAGCTCGCTGTGGACCCAAGGAGGTAAACCCCTGACGCATATCACGTTCAAAACTATCATTTAACAGAGCCTGCAGATCCTGATCGGTGTCCCAGCCTGGGCTAAAACGCAGATCCGTAACGACCTCTCGAACCAGCTGCTCCGCGATGCCTGAAAAATGCGGCAAAAGGGCATCAACATAAGCGCTTCGAAGCTCTGTAAGTCGTTCTGCGTGAAGGATAAATTCTCTATCCCAAACCTCTCGTAACGACCGATCAATATTACCACGTTTTAGCAGTGAATTCCTTTGTTTTAACGCTCTTTGAAAGCCTCTCCAGACAGAAATAAACCCTACTGAATGATGAAATCCACCCCAATCAATAAACTGACGTCTAACCGAAGGGGAGCCATCCAAAAGTGTGAAACTATCAGAGTCAATGACCTGCATAGGCACTAAGCCAGCAAGCGCCGTTAAATCGATCTCTTCACCTCTAAACCGAGCACGTACCTCGCCCTGCTGAGTTCGTTCAACGCCTAAACCACCTGAGTCAGATTCACCCTCAATCTTTGCAAAACAGGTCAATTGTTGCTGACCCTCAGAGATAACATAACGACTCTGGTGAGTTCTGAATGAGCGAGCTACAGATAGGAAGTGAAGACCTTCAAGAATACTGGTCTTACCGCTGCCGTTTTGGCCATGAATGATGTTGATATCCGCTGACGCATCAAAGGCCAGAGATTGAATGGAGCGTAGATTGGAAAGTTGCAGTCGCTTTATGCGCATAAATAGAAAAGGCCGCCCCAGGGACGGCCTCTATCAGGGCGTTAATTACATGCGCATTGGCATGATAACGTACGTTGAATTTGGATCATCAAAGCCTTGAATCAGCGCGCTGCTGTTGGCATCAGCTAAGGTGAAACGAACCACATCAGAACCAAGAATAGAGAGTACGTCTAATAAGTAGTTAACATTAAAGCCGATATCGATCGAAGGACCTTCGTACTCAACGGCAACGGTCTCTTCTGCCTCTTCCTGCTCTGGGTTATTGGCGGTTACTTTAAGGTAGCCATCGCTCAGTGTTAGACGCACACCGCGGTATTTTTCATTCGAGAGAATCGCAATGCGCTGGAACACTTGTCGCAGCTCCTGACGATCACCCAGCACGATTTTATCACCGTTTTTAGGAATAACACGTTGGTAATCCGGGAACTTGCCATCAACCAGTTTCGAAGTAAACGTGTAGTCACCTACGTTAGCGCGAATGTGTGAAGCACCAATGACGAGGGTAACGGGTGAGTCACCACCTTGCAGTAATCGAGCCAGCTCAAGAATACCCTTGCGAGGTACGATAATCTGGTGAGAGCCGCCTGCTGGTACATCCGCTGCAGAAGCCGAAGTCGCCAGACGGTGGCCATCGGTTGCAACGGATCGAAGTGAGTCTTCACTTACTTCCAAAAGCATACCGTTAAGGTAATAACGCACATCCTGCTGCGCCATAGAGAAGCCTGTTTTCTCGATCAGATGACGCAGTTCAGACTGGGGCAGACTCAGTTCAAACGCTTGCGGACTGTCTTCAACATTCGGGAACTCAGATGCTGCTAACGTTGTTAGCGAGAACTTAGAACGACCCGATTTGATGATCATTTTCTGACCGCTTAACTCCATCTCGATACGAGCATCGTCAGAAAGCGATTTACAGATATCCATTAGCTTACGTGCTGGCACTGTAACTGAACCGGGTTGAGCAGGCTCTTGAAGGTGCACGCGGCCTACCAACTCGACTTCGAGATCGGTACCGGTTAGTGAGAGTTGATCACCCTCAGCCACCATCAGAATGTTCGAGAGCACAGGCAGAGTTTGTCTGCGCTCAACCACGCCGGCAACAAGCTGTAATGGTTTAATCAAAGCCTCACGAGTGATGACGAATCTCATGCGTATTCCTATCTCAGTCTGTCAGTTAGGTCGTCAAATGACGAAGCAGGTTTTTGTAATCTTCTGCGATCTCAGCATTGCTGTCACGCAACTCTTTAATTTTTCGTGTCGCGTGCAAGACCGTGGTGTGATCTCGACCGCCAAATGCGTTGCCTATTTCGGGTAGGCTGTGGTTAGTTAGCTCTTTCGACAAGGACATAGCAACCTGTCTTGGCCGAGCGACTGAGCGACTGCGGCGCTTTGAGTGCAGATCAGCTACACGGATCTTATAATACTCAGAGACCACACGCTGAATGTTATCAATACTAACCTGTTTATCCTGTAATGCCAGTAGATCCTTAAGCGACTCTTTAACAAAGGTCGTGGTGATCGGACTACCGGTGAAGTGAGCATTCGCTATGACTCGCTTCAAAGCACCTTCTAACTCTCGGACATTACTACGAATCTTCTGCGCAAGGAAGAAGGCGGCATCATCTGGAAGCTTAATTCGCGCTTCGTGCGCCTTTTTCATAATAATTGCGACACGCGTCTCTAGCTCTGGCGGCTCGATAGCCACAGTTAATCCCCAACCAAAACGAGACTTTAAGCGCTCTTCCATGCCACCGATCTCTTTTGGATAGCGATCACTGGTGAGGATCATCTGCTGACCACCTTCGAGCAGTGCGTTAAAAGTGTGGAAGAACTCCTCTTGCGAGCGATCCTTATTAGCAAAAAACTGAATGTCATCGATTAACAGCGCATCAACTGAACGGTAATAACGTTTAAAGTCATTAATCGCATTCAATTGAAGCGCTTTTACCATGTCGGCCACAAAGCGTTCTGAGTGCAGGTAGACAATCTTAGCGCTAGGGTTACGCTTCAGCATTTCGGCACCCACTGCGTGCATCAAGTGAGTCTTACCTAAACCTACACCGCCATAAATAAAGAGTGGGTTGTATCCACCACCTGGGTTATCTGCCACCTGTTGCGCCGCTGCTGAGGCCAGCTGGTTAGATTTACCTTGGACAAAGGATTCAAAGGTGAAGCTGGGGTTCAAACTGGTCTGGTGTCGAAGGCCACCCTCGACCTGCACCGTACGATCCATAACCTCTGGCTGAACCTCAAGCTCTGGCTGAATAATTTCAGAAGACGGCGTAACAATGGAGGTCGATGTAAATTCAGACTGAGGCTCTTGGGCCTCAACACGCATCGGTTTGGCTCTAGCAACTTCTGGGCGGGCGCGAGCAACTGATGATGTAACGGAACCTGCAATGCCTATCTCAATCAGTGGCGCAGATTCACCGCTTAAGCGCTCAACGACATCCTGAAAACGGGTAACAAACTTATCCGCAACCCAATCCTTAACGAATCGGTTAGGGGCAAGCAGAACAATGTGCGACTCAGTCTCTAGATCCAAACGCAAAGGGCGAACCCAAGTGTTGTACTGCTGTGACGGCAGTTCATCTTTTAGCGTTTCTAGGCACTGTTGCCATAAATCTTGAAACATCGGTTGAGCCCCAGTGGGTTTTTTAAAGGTATTGACGAATCTTATCCCCACAGGGTGCAATTATCCACAGAATTTTCAAATAAATATCCGCAAGTTATTTAAATCAATAGGTTACAAGATGCAGGAGCTGAGGGTAAA
>CATEEE010000229.1 GCA_949499045.1 Marinobacterium sp. xm-d-530
AAGGGGAGTGTGCTTTCTGCTTCTTTGGTGATACTGGGCCGACAGAGTTGGTGTGGCAAACCCTGAACCAGCAACCCGTCTCCGATATCTTCATTGAGCTCTCTTACAGTCATGAATCTGATGAACTGGCAGCGATCAGTAAGCACTACACATCGGATACGTTGGCTGAGGATCTGGGGAAATTAGAAGAGCCCAGCAAGGTGCATATCATGCACCTTAAGCCAGGGGCCGAAGCTCAAATCATTGCGGAGTTTTCTGAGCGGGCTAAATCTCTGCCTCACCGTTTCGATCTCTGCAGTGAAACCGAAAGCTTCACGATCTAGCGAGCTTCATCAACCTTACCCGAACCGCTGATGGGCCAGCCTGCAATCGCTTGTGCAATGAGCAGTATGACAAGGGTTAGCATGGGCAGTGTCCAGGCTTGTTGCCAGTCATAGAGAGCGCCTATCAAACTGGGTGCAATGCTGGCGAGCAGATAACCTATCCCTTGTACCATCGCTGATAGCGCCGTTGCTTGGCGCATATCATGCGACTTCATAGCGATCAGTGCCAACGCGAGTGACAGTGACGCCCCACCATAGGTGCCTAAACAAGCGACCCACAGGTATCGGCCTTCAATGGGCGCTAGCCATATTCCAAATACCCCAATTAATCCGATCAGAGTGATGATCGCGACAATACTGCGTTGCGTCGGCAACTTGGCCGCAATCATCGGGGTTAACAGTGCTGCGGGTATACCGATCATAGTGAAGATGGCGGTCATCAATCCCGCTTCAGCGTCACTCAATCCTGCATCCATAAAGATGCGTGGAAGCCAGGTCGCTAACACATAGAATTGAATCGACTGTAGCCCCATAAAAGAGGCCAGAGACCATGCTCGTGGTAAATGCCAAACGCTGCTGCTGACACTGGTCGGTGCAGCCGGTTTGAACTTAACACGCAGCATCGGAAGCCAGACCAATAGAGCGATGATCGGCAAAATGGCCCAAACAATCATAGGCACATGCCAATCATTAAAGGCATCGCGCATTGGGATTGCGGAGTAGAAACTAAACGCAGCCCCCGTGGTGAGTACCAGTGTGTACACACCAGTGAGTGAGCTAGCGTTATCTGGAAAGAGCCCCTTAACTAACGATGGAATCAGTACGTTCAAAATAGCGATACCAGCCCCCAGTGCCAGGGTGCCAGAGACCATCATCCCATACTCTCCAAACAGACGAGCTGCCGCTCCCATTCCTAGAATCAGCAGTGCCAGCGCCACGACTTTCATTGGGGCTAAGCGATTGGCAACCCAGGGTACGACCAGTGAAAAGGAGGCAAAGCAGAGCAGAGGGAGTGTCATTAAGAAGCCGAAGGCCGCCGCTGAAATCCCCAGATCTGTGCGAATGTCTTCGACCAAGGGTCCAATGACGACGAGGCCGCCGCGAAGATTTGCCGCGGCCAACATCAAGGCAAAGATCGCGGCAAAAAAGCTAAATCGATCCTTGAAGTGGTTATTACCCATCAATTTGATGGGCTTCTAAAGAGACCGATTGAGATGCGCGACCACTGCTCAGGCCAGAACTCGGTTGGGCGCTTTTTAAACTCAGTGCGCACGTATTGTCGAATACGACCCTCTGCAGTAGCAAGGATTAGGTTAGCTGTTGTACCAGCCGGAAGCTGTGTACGAATACCCTCTTTGAGTTCGGCTTCGCGCAGTGTCTGTTTGATCTGAGTTTCCATTCGCTCAAACAGTTGGTTGATCTGGCTGCGAAGACGCTCATTTTCACCTGATAGTGCGTCACCACTGAGTAAACGACACATGCCTGGATTGCGCTCTGCGAAAGCCAACAGCAGTGTAATCATCTGTTCAACCTGGCGAACCGCACTGACATCCGATTGGCTTATGGTCTTTATTCGCGTAAAGAGTGTCTGCTCGATAAATTCGATCAAGCCTTCAAACATGCGCGCTTTACTTGGGAAATGGCGGTAGAGCGCCGCTTCTGAGACGCCAACATCCTTGGCTAGAGCGGCCGTCGTTATACGTTGCCCAGGATTAACTTCCAGCATTTGGGCTAGTGCTTGGAGGATCTGGTCGCGTCGTGAAATTTTCGTGTCGCTCATACATCCACCTTCAATGATTTATTAGAGATCAGTGTGCCGACACCCTCATCAGTGAAGATCTCTAGCATGCAAGAGTGCTCTACACGGCCATCGATGATGTGAGCTGAAGTAACACCGGATTTAACCGCGCTTAATGCGCAGTCGATTTTAGGTAACATGCCGCCGTAGATAGTGCCGTCGGCAATAAGTTCATCGACCTGTTGGGTAGAGAGCCCGGTTAGTACTTCACCCTCTTTATCCATCAAGCCAGCGATGTTTGTCAGTAGAATCAGTTTCTCTGCCTGAAGAACCTCTGCAATTTTACCTGCAACTAGGTCCGCATTGATGTTGTATGAGGCGCCGTCTGTACCCACGCCAATTGGGGCGATGACGGGAATGATGTCCGAATCCACTAACATCTCAAGAACACTGACGTTAACGCGCTCAACTTCACCGACGTGACCGATATCGATGATCTCAGGAGCTTCCATCTCTGGAGTCTTGTGTTTCACTTTCAGTTTGCGTGCACGAAGTAGGTCGCCATCTTTACCCGTCAGGCCGATCGCTTTACCGCCAGCGGAGTTTATGAGGCCGACAATCTCTTTGTTGACCATGCCGCCAAGAACCATCTCAACCACATCCATGGTCGCGGTATCGGTAACACGCATGCCATTGATAAAGTGCGATTCTATCTTCAGTTTGTCGAGTAGATCGCCGATTTGGGGGCCGCCACCGTGAACAACGATTGGGTTAAGACCGATCAGTTTCAGCATAACGATGTCACGTGCGAAGCTCGCTTTTAGCTTCTCATCAGTCATGGCGTTGCCGCCGTATTTAACGACGATGGTTTTACCGACGAAGCGTTGAATATAGGGAAGCGCTTCAGAAAGAACGGTCGCAGTAGAGATCGCTTGTTGGCGTGTTAATGGCATGGTGAAAAAACCTCTCAATCAAATGTAAAAATTAGTGACGACCTGATGAACCAAAGCCGCCTTCGCCGCGATCTGTTTCCGTAAACTCTTCAACAAACTCAAAATCCGCTTGAACCACAGGGACTAAAACCAGCTGCGCAATGCGCTCGCCTGGTTCAACTGTGAACGGTGTTTGACCTCGGTTCCAGCACGAGACAAACAGCTGGCCTTGGTAGTCAGAATCGATCAAACCCACAAGATTACCGAGAACGATACCGTGCTTATGCCCCAAGCCTGAACGTGGAAGAATCATCGCACAGAGACTAGGGTCCTCAATGAAGATCGACATGCCGGTTGGGATCAGTTCTGTTTGGCCAGGTTCAAGCGTTAGCGGCGCTTCAACACATGCACGAAGATCAAGACCAGCTGATCCAGTAGTGGCGTAAGTGGGCATTGGAATCGAGTCACCTAGGCGCTTATCTAGGATTTTTACTTGTAGCTTTTGCATATCAATCCATTAATTGTGAAATGTGAGAAATGAGTTGTTCGGCCAATTCGCTCTTGCCGGTTTTGGGTAGAGGGAGTTCGCCGTTGGGTCCGACCAGAACGACTTCGTTGTGATCAGAGTTAAATCCGATATCGGATTGCGAGACATCGTTAGCAATCACAAGATCCAGCCCTTTACGAACCAGTTTGCTGCGAGCGTACTCAACTAAGTTTTCGGTCTCGGCCGCGAAGCCAATCATCAGCGGGCGCTCAGGTTGAGCGGCAATGGTGGCGATGATGTCTGGATTTTTTGTTAAAAGAATCTCCATCACCTCTTCGGCCCCTTTCTTGATCTTTTGCTCGGCGACCAACTGCGGGCGATAATCGGCTACAGCGGCGGCACCGATAAAGATGTCCGCCTGTTCTGACGCGACCAAAGCGGCTTCGAGCATCTGTTCAGCGGACTCTACATCAATACGTTTAACGCCTTTAGGGGTTACTTGTGAGACAGGCCCGGCGATTAAGGTGACATTGGCGCCCGCTTTTGCGGCGGCTGTCGCCAGTTCGAATCCCATTTTGCCTGAGCTGTGATTCGAGATGAATCGAACGGGATCGATCGCTTCACGGGTAGGGCCGGCTGTAATGACAACACTCTTCTCATTGAGAGGGCCATTAGCGATGAGATCAGCGCAGCTGGTCAGGATTTCAGTGGGTTCAATCATGCGACCCGGCCCAGTATCACCGCAGGCCTGTTCACCCGAACCGGGGCCAAACATATTGACGCCTTGAGATAGAAGAGTCTCCAAGTTCTGTTGAGTACGAGGGTCGCGCCACATCGCTTGGTTCATCGCTGGCGCTAATGCGATTGGCGCATCCGTTGCTAAACAGAGTGTTGTCAGCAGGTCATTTGCCATCCCGCCTGCAAATCGAGCCATGAAGTCAGCCGTCGCTGGCGCTACGATGATGAGGTCCGCCCAGCGGGCTAGCTCAATATGTCCCATCCCTTGCTCAGCTTCAGGGTCGAGCAGAGATTGATGGACAGGGTTGCCTGATAACGCCTGAAGGGTCAGCGGGGTAATAAACTCAGCACCGCCATCTGTTAGAACAACACGTACCTCTGCGCCTACTCCCTTGAATAGACGCGTTAGTTCAGCTGCTTTATACGCTGCAATACCGCCGGTTATACCGATCAAAATATGGCGGTTAGTAAGTCTATGCATACCTCGAAGGCCCTATAAACAGTGACAATGTATAAGTTAGATTATCTTCTATACTGGAATCAGAGTATAGCGAAATCTCGATGATCACAGGGAGGTGATATGAAAATTTTGGATTGGCCAAGTTCAGAAAGGCCGCGTGAAAGATTGTTACAGAAGGGCGCATCGGCACTGAGTGATGCTGAATTGTTGGCTCTGTTTGTAGGGCAGGGGTTGCCTGGCTGTAATGCCGTTGATTTGGGTCGACAGTGGTTGGATCAGGCGGGTGGCTTAAATGCACTGCTCAATAGAGAGTGCAAAAACTTTATTGATTTGGCCGGTGCGGGCGTCGCTCGGTACGTCCTGCTTCAAGCGGCTTTGGAGTTGGGGAAACGTTACCTTGCCAGCGAGATAGCACAACGTTCTGTTATTGAGAGCCCTGAGTCGGTCAAGGCCTATCTCAGCCATGAGCTAGCCGGAGCTACGCGTGAGCACTTTGGCTGTCTGTTTCTGGATGCGCAGCATCGAGTGATTAAATGGCAGGTGCTCTTTTCTGGCACGTTAAACGCAGCTGCGGTCTATCCTAGAGTCATTGTTGAGGCGGCACTGTCACTCAACGCGTCAGCCATCATTCTTGCCCATAACCACCCCTCGGGTGTCTGTGAACCCTCTATGGCCGATCAAACCATTACCCAGAGAATCTCAGACGCCCTGGCTCTGATCGATATCAAAGTGCTCGATCA
>CATEEE010000230.1 GCA_949499045.1 Marinobacterium sp. xm-d-530
AATTCACTTTTGCTTTTGGTTAAACCGTGAATACGTGGGCCGTAAGCAATGTTGTCATAGATCGATTTAGGGAAAGGGTTTGGTTTTTGGAAGACCATCCCGACGCGCGCACGCAGGGGGACAACATCGACAGAAGGGGCATAAATATCCTGACCATCCAGTGCGATAGTACCTTCTACACGACAGATGTCGATGGTATCGTTCATTCGGTTCAAGGTACGAAGGAAGGTTGATTTACCACAGCCGGATGGGCCGATGAAAGCAATGACTTCCTGCTCACCAATATCAATGGTGACATCTTTGATGGCATGTTTGTCGCCGTAGTAAACGTCAACATTACGAGCAGTCATGCGCGGGTTTTCAACAAACACATTACCCGTCGTTTTGATATTACTGTTTTCCATCTTCTTGTCCGTTGAATTGTTTAAGTCTTTAGATTCGTTCATGTTATTCGCTTACCAACGACGCTCTAGTTTCTTACGAAGCATGATAGCAGCAGCGTTCATAGTGATAAGGAAGGCCAGCAGCACAATAATTGCAGCGCTGGTTTTCTGTATAAACATACGTTCTGCGAAGTCAGCCCACATAAAGATTTGAACGGGCAGTACAGTCGCAGGGTCGGTAAATCCACCAGGAATATCAACAATGAAGGCGACCATACCAATCATCAACAGAGGTGCGGTCTCACCTAGAGCTTGTGCCATACCAATAATGGTACCCGTCAGCATACCCGGCATCGCCAGTGGGATGACGTGGTGAAAAATAGTCTGCATTTTTGACGCGCCAATACCTAATGCGGCATCACGAATACTGGGCGGTACTGCACGAATCGCCGCGCGCGATGAGATAATAATCGTTGGTAGAGTCATCAGTGCCAGTACGATACCTCCGACCACTGGTACCGATCGTGGCATACCAAAGGTGACGATGAAGATCGCCAAGCCCATGATACCGAACACAACCGAAGGCACAGCAGCAAGGTTATTGATATTGATCTCAATAATCTCAGTCCAACGGTTTTTCGGAGCAATCTCTTCAAGGTAAACGGCCGCTGCAACACCCAGAGGAAAGGCGATGCTGACACAGATGGCCAGTGTCAGAAGCGATCCAAAAAGCGCCCCTTTAATGCCGGCCATTTCAGCATCACGCGATGCCGAACCGAAGAACAGGTAGTCACTTAGCTCGTAGCTGATTAAACCGGCTTCTTGCCACTTATCTACAATCTCAATGGTGAAGTCGTTGATGCGGCGATCTTTTTCTGGGGTTTCACGTTTAATGAATCCACGCAGGAATGAGTCGATATCATCATCCACAGCAAACTTAATCGTTTGGGTTGTTCCCATTAGCTCAGGGTTTTCCTTAACAAATTTGATAAGGCGCTGTGAGCCACCCGAAGAGACCATCTTACGAAGAGCTTTCTTGGTTTTACGTCCACCCTCTTCACCAATAGAGGCGAGTGAGGCTTCTAAAATGATTTTATCGGCATCGCCCGAGAAGAGCGATGCGTCTGACATATCACCTTGTGGGTCAAGGCGAGATTTGTCTAGTACAACATCCAGCTGCACGTAGTGCTGGAACATGCCCGGCATGCCTTTGGTTAAGATTCCCGAGAACAGAACGACTAGGAATGTTAATGCCAAGCCCACCGCGGATAGGCCCATCAGTCGGAAGCGTTTCTCTTTCTTGCGACGTTGCTTCAGTGATGCTTCAACGCGCGCTGTCGCCTCTTGAGGTGAGAGGCCCTTGAATGCCTTGTTAGTCATATTGTTCCCTGTACTTCTTAACAATTTGAAGGGCGAAGAAGTTTAGACCTAAGGTCAAGATGATCAGCATGGTTGATAGTGCAAATGCTGATAGTGTTTTCGCCGATTCAAACTCTTGGTCACCGACCAGAATGGTAACGATCTGAGATGTCACCGTTGTGACAGCATCGAGTGGATTGAACGAAAGATTGGCCGCAAGACCTGCAGCCATTACTACAATCATGGTTTCACCCACAGCACGAGACACCGCAAGAATAACGGCTGCTACGATACCTGGCAGTGCCGCAGGGAGTACGACTTGTCGAGTGGTCTCGCTTTTAGTCGAGCCTAATCCGTAGGCAGCGTCACGAAGTGACTGAGGCACCGCGTTGATCACATCATCAGATAGAGAAGATACGAATGGGATGATCATAACACCCATGACTAGACCTGCTGCTAGCGCAGATTCAGAGGCAACGGTTAGGCCTAGCGATTCACCGAATCCTTTAATAGCAGGCGCAACGGTTAATGCCGCGAAGAAGCCGTAAACAACGGTGGGTACACCGGCTAGAATTTCAAGCAGTGGCTTAATGGTCGAGCGCACTCTAGGCGAAGCATACTCTGCTAGGTAGACCGCACTGGCCAACCCAACGGGTACTGCAACAATGATCGCGATAGACGAGATCAACAAGGTACCAGCAAACATCGGTAACATACCGTATTTCGCTTCACCGCCACCTGAGCCCGCACGTTCAGCGCCTTCAAATTGTGGGTTCCATTCGGTACCAAAGATGAAGTCAGTTGGTGGGACTAGCTGGAAGAAACGAATGGTTTCAAACAGGACTGAAAGTACGATACCAATGGTTGTCAAAATGGCGATGGTTGATGCGGCAATCAGACCGTAAGAGATCAGTTTTTCTACGCCGTTACGTGCGCGGAAATCAGTATCGATCTGACGGTAAGCGATTAGTCCACACACCATGGCTAGACCTAGTACCACTGCTGATTTAAGCATCGTAGAGGTCGCGGCCCAACCTATCCATGCTTCACCTGCTTGAAGCACCCAAGCCTCGGGTTCGCCGAAACGAATGCCGGCAACAATGTTTTCGACCTTAGCGAGCGCAACAATCGCTTGTGAACC